>JBASAV010000478.1:0-2879 GCA_049650785.1 Lewinella sp.
TCCATAATCCCATTCTAGACTATATCCGGGCGATCGGTAGCCAGTTGCAGTTTGTCAGCCGGTCGGAGTACCGTCGTCGTCACGATGCCGACTACCTGGAAAGCTTATCCCTCGATCCACTCGACATCCTCATTCCCGAAGGGGGCAGTACCCCCGCCGCCCTGGCTGCCGTCGGGAAAGCCTTCACCGAGACGATCGACCAACTACAGACCGCGCCGGACTATTTCTGTTTGAGCGCCGGAACGGGCTGTACCGCCGCGGGCGTCATCAAAGCCGCTGCCGACTGTTCAACCGTGGTCGAGGTGTACCCCGCCCTCGGGGGAAGTTGGATGCGGGGCGAGATCGAAGGGTGGCTCGGACGACCGGTGGACAACTATCGGGTGCAACTCATCGAAGACTACATCTTTGGTGGCTACGCCAAATTCCCCGCTCACTGGCAATTGAGCAAGCCCGACAATAGCCTGGCCAAACGCGCGGATATCGGTATACCCGGCCTACCACCGCTGGAGCCGGTCTATACCGCCAAAGTCTTCGCCGGAGTATTAGACCGGATAGAAAGGGGGATTTATCCTCGGGGATCTACCGTGGTGGTACTGCACACCGGTGGTATCTACTAACCATACGGGGACTCGCTGCGCACCGCGGTAATGGTTTGCTCGTCTGCCGGACGCAGGAGGCGGATCGATTCGGTATCCCATAATATGTAACCATCGTCTTCAAACTTGCGGAGCCAGCCTTCCATGGGCCAAACTTGCCACTTCTCGTAAAAGCGGTTGGCGTTAGCCACAATATCCTCCAGGTGATTGTACGGAGGGGAGTAGGTGAGATGGTACTGGTGATAAGCACGCGCGTCGCAGGCGTAAAGCGGAACACCGGTTTTCCGGGCGGTGAAGGAGAAATCCGTGTCTTCCCCACCGTAGCCGCCGTACGTTTCGTCGAAGCCCCCCAGGCGCTCAAACTCCCTCCTGCGTAAACCGAAGCTTAACGACCAAAATAGCTGGTAGGGTAGCGGAATGATCTCCTTATCCGTCGGAATCTCCGGTCGGCGTGGATGGCGAACCGCCTCCCCGGCAAGGCTGTCGAAGGTCCAGTTCTCCCCCGTACTCCCCTTGGGTAGATAGTGCACATCACCCATGACGATCCCATTCGTTTTATTAACGGCCGGGGCCAATCGTTGGAGGTAGTCGGGATCCGGAATGCAGTCTACGTCCAGAAAGGCGAGCATGTCACCCTTAGCGCGGGCAGCTGCCTGGTTACGGGCCGCAGCCAGTGGCAGGGGGTGCTTCGGATTGGTAAGCCGGTGCAGGTATAGTTTGCACCCCGGATCCGGCAACCGGTCCGGTACCTCTTCGTTCATGAAGACGATAATGACCTCCGCCGGTTTGAGCCGTTGGGCGGCTATCCCAAGCAGTAGATTGTGTAATTGTCGACGCCTTCCCCTTACGATGGACAGCAAGCTTATCTGCAACATGATCGATTATTGACCGAAAGAGGAAGTTTATCCCGTTAAAGGCGAGGTCATTTGTCAAAGTTCGAAGCCGGAAAGTACTAATGCGTCCGGTCGACCACGAAATTAACCAGTTGTTCCAGGCCGGTCCGTGCTTCCGAAGGGGGAAGCTGCCGCAGGAGGACAAAGGCCTCGTCGCGGTATCGGTGCATGGCTGCCTCGGCGTAGGCGATCCCCTCACTGCTGCGGACGAACTGCAGGACTTCCTGCACCCGCTTCGGGTCGTTGCTGTATTTTTTGATACTCCGGATCATGCGGCGGCGATCGGAGCGGCTGGCCTGGTTGAGCGCGTGAATGAGGGGGAGCGTCATCTTCTTCTCCTTGATGTCGATACCCAGCGGTTTACCGATCTCCTCCTCCCCGAAGTCGAACAGGTCATCGCGTATCTGGAAGGCGATACCGATCTTTTCTCCGAAAGCGTGCATCCGCTTTATCGTATCGTCGTTTTCGGTGGCGGACGCGGCTCCGGCGGCACAGGAGGCGGCAATGAGGCTGGCCGTTTTCTGGCGGATCACCTCAAAGTAGATGGCCTCGTCGATGTCCAGGCGCCGGGCTTTTTCAATTTGCAGCAGTTCGCCTTCGGCCAGGGCCTGCACGGCGTTAGAGCTTATCTCCAGGGTCCGGTATTGCTTATTCTCCAGCGCGATCGACAAGCCGCGCGCCAGGAAGTAGTCACCGACCAGAACGGCGATCTTGTTTTTCCACAGCGCGTTGATGCTGAAAAATCCGCGCCGTTCGTAGCTCTCGTCTACGACGTCATCGTGCACCAGGCTGGCGGTATGCACCAGTTCGATGAGGCTGGCGGCGGTATAGGTATCGTCGTTGATACCGCCGCAGGCTGCCGCGCTGAAAAAGGTGAACATCGGGCGCATCTGTTTACCCTTGCGTCGGACGATGTAGTAGGTGATGCGGTCCATCAGCGGCACGGGCGAACGGAGGGTCTCGCGAAACCTCTTCTCGAAGGTATCCAGTTCGTGGGCGATGGGTCGCTTTATCTGGTCGAGGCCGTTGGCCATCCGGAGGGGGTGCAGCTAGTTAGACGACAAAGGTAGCCTATATATTCTGCCCGGTTTGCCATCCCTGGCTTCGGAACTGATGTACATCGTTCCGTCTGCGGTGAAGCAAATTCCTTCCGGCTGGGGAAAGAATTTTCGGGGCAGATTGACCAAGAGTTCGACCTTGCCCTGCGGGGAGATCACACCCAACTGTTTCCCCACGCTGCTGGTCAGGTAAAGATTGCCGCTGAGCGGGTGGATAGCCAGACCGGAAGGGGAAAACTTATTGTAGCGGGGGAACGTGTAGGCCGGCTCTTCGTCGAGGCGGGAGGTTGCCAGGTCGAATGAAAAGATGTACCGATTCTCCTTGGGCAGGC
>JBASAV010000479.1:0-5558 GCA_049650785.1 Lewinella sp.
ATGAAAATCTCGACTCTGTTTCTGTTGTGCTCCCTCTTCGGGTTATTCCTCTGGACCGGCTGCGGGGAAGACGACGATCCCTCCGTTATTACGACACTCAATTATGACGGTCCCAACGACAGCGCCCCCCAGCTACCACCGGGTACCAACATCTTCGGTGTTTACTTTCCGCCCTCCCAGACGGAACGGTACACGGGTAGAAATCTGGAATCCGTACGCTTTTATCTCCGGCGGATACCGGAAGCCACTACCGTCATGGTAGCCGCAGAAGGTCCGGATGAACGCACCCCCGGCGATATTCTTTACAGCCGTGATCTCACCCAGCGCATTAACCTCACCGAATGGATCGACGACCGCCTGCCCACCCCCATCGAGATCACCGGCGAAGGGCTCTGGCTAATGGTACAAGTAGACCTGGCCGCCGGAGAATCATTCTCCGTAGGGTGCGATGCCGGTAATAACTTCAGTCCCAACGGTAATCTGCTGAATCTATCCACCGAAAACGAGTGGACCACCTTCCAGGATATCACCGGAGAAACCGTCAACTGGAATATTCGCGGTATCCTCTCAGAGGACTAAAGTTTGCCGCCGAACGCAGGCCGAAAATCTCATGTTCGTCCGATTTCGTATCTTAGTTAAGCTTTTCGCCCCTAAACCGATTTAACCGCCCGCCCTAACTTGCTCCGTCTTCTCCCCATATCCGGACTTCTCCTGCTGCTGCTTGCCGCGTGCGGCCGGACCGAGGTGGCTGATCGGTTTGACGTTAAGGGACTGGATGTCAGCCGCTACCAGGGTGTCGTCGATTGGGATCAGGTAGCCGACGAAGGCCAACACTTCACCTTCATCAAGGCCAGTGAGGGCCGGGAGCACCGTGATGTCGCTTTTCAGGCCAACTGGACGGGCGCCGGACGGGCCGGATTGCGCCGCGGGGCCTATCATTACCTGCTGCCACACGTCAGCGTGGAAGAGCAACTCAGCAACTACATCGATCTCGTCAAACTGGAACCGGGGGACCTCCCGCCGGTACTGGACGTCGAATACATCGGCCGGTTATCCAGCCCCGAACTGGTCGATCACGTGCGCCAGTGGCTGCAGTTGGCTGAGGCCCACTACGGGGTGAAACCCATCCTTTACACGGGACTAAATTTCTACAATCGCTACCTCGCCGGGCAGTTCGACGCTTATCCGCTGTGGCTCGCCCGGTACGATAGCCGCGATCCGGTGACCATCTGTGGCCGGCCCTACCAATTTTGGCAATACACCGATCAGGCGCGTATACCCGGTATTGTCGGTAACGTAGACCGCAATGTCTTCAGCGGCACCCTCTCGGACCTGAAAGCCATCTGCGTACCCCAGCCCAACGAGGAACAGCAGACCGCTACCGCCAAGTAGGGCGCATCCTTAAACTTCCTCCGAACCCGGTACCGCAAATTTCCGTCCCGTCAGGGCATCGGTGAAGGCCCGCTTCGTGGTGGCGTCGATACGTAGCTCCTCATTTAGAAAGTCAGCCAGGAATTCTCCGATTTTCACCGCTTCGGTGAGGAATCCATCGTGACCGTAGTCGGAGTGCATCACCTCCAGGCGACTATTGGGAATGTGGCGACTCAGTACGGCCTGCTCCTCGATGGGGAACAGTAGATCCGTATCGATACTGATGACGAGGGCGGGCGCGGTGATCCGACTGAGCGCCGCGGCTACCCCCCCGCGGCCTCGACCGACATCGTGACTGTCCATACCGCGGGATAGCGTGTAGTAACACACCGGATCGAAGCGTTTCCACAGTTTATATCCCTGGTACCGCTGGTAGCTGCTGGCGCGGTAGTCGTCGAATTTCTCTTCCGGCTCTGTCTGCGATCCCACGTAGGTACGGTAATGACGGTAGGAGAGCATGGCGATCGCGCGGGCGGCTTCCAATCCGGCCTTGCCGGCTTCCGGGTCGTCGCCTCCCAAGGTGGGGTCGGCGCGCAGGGCCATCCGCTGGCTCTCATTAAAGGCGATACCCCAGGCGGAGTGACGGGCATTGGTGGCGAGTACGCAGAGCAGATCGAAGCGCGCCGGCTCCGTGCAGGCCCATTCCAGGGCGTGCTGCCCACCCATGCTGCCGCCCATGAGCAGGCGGATGCCATTTATGCCCAGGTAATCGGCGACCAACGAGAAGAAGCGGGCGTTGTCTTTGGTGGTCACCAGGGGGAAATTCAGCCCGTGGGGCTTACCCGTACGCGGGTCAATAGTCTGCGGACTGGTACTGCCGTAGGTGCTACCCAGCATATTCACGCACACAATGAAGTAGCGCTCGGGATCGATCGTGCAGCCTTTACCAATGAGACCCGGCCACCAGTCTTCGCAGTCGCTGTTGGCCGTCAGTGCGTGGCAAATCCAGATCACGTTATCCCGCGCGGCATTCAGCTTACCGAAGGTGTGGTAGGCCGCCGTTAGGGAGGGCAGGGTAGTGCCGGATTCCAGTTGAAAGGAATGGTTGATGTAGAGGTAACGAGTCAAAGCGATAGTCAACTTGGTTGCTCGGCAGTCTGCCGTAAAATGCCGGCGATCAGGTTGATCTGACCTAGGTGATACACGTCGTGCTGTACGGCCCCGTCGAGCGTGTCCTGCTTGATGTAATCGTAATCCGGGTGGACACGATCCTGGAGGGTACTGTAATCGAAGGCTTCCACGGCACGGAGCATTTCTTCCTTGGTTTCCCGGAGTTCTGCCAACATCTCGGCCTTCGATTTGTCGGAATAGTCCGGCCAGTCCTCCGGAGAGTTCAGTTCGATCCGCGGGCGCGGTAGATCCTGAAAGCGTAAAGCACTATTCCTCCGCCAGGCCACCAGGTGTCCGATGAGCTGGGCGATGGTACGGTGACCTACGGGCCGGTGGAAGTCTGCTTCGGGGATCGGTTCCAGGCTTTCCTCCACGCCACTGCCAAACATGGGCATCTTTCCGTGCAGGTTGCGGTATTGGTGCTGATAGTAGTTGGCGTTCATGGGGTAAAGGTAAGAGGCTTAGGCCGCGGGCCGCCGTTGGCGTCCTGGCTCAGGCTAAGGCTAAGTGGGCACGGTGGGAAGTGCCTGGGTGTTGGGGTCATCATATGCGTCTGGAGTCATTAAGCTGAAATGGAGAGTGAGAGGCTTAGGCTTCGACCCGCCTTCGGCGTGTGTGACTCAGGCTAAGGATAAGTGGGTGCGGTGGGCTGCTCCAAGGTCTTGTGGTTGCTGTTTACGTTTTAGGTCTTGATTTTAGATTTGAGAAAGAGGCCCAAAGCACAGCCCGCCTCAGCCTATCAACCCAAAAGCCTGTTCCAGATCCGCCTTTATATCCTCGATGTGCTCGATCCCCACGCTGATGCGCAGCGCATTCGGCTCCACGCCCGCGCTCCGCTGCTCGTGCTCGTTCAGCTGCTGATGGGTAGTGGCCGAAGGCTGGATGATGAGGGTTTTCGCATCACCGACGTTGGCCAGGTGACTGATCAATTTCAGGTTGTCGACCACCTTCGTGGCGTCCTCCTTGCTGCCCTTCACGTTGAAGTTCAGCACGCCGCCGAAACCGTGGCGGAAATACTTCTTGGCGTTGGCGTGACCGGGGTGATCGGGGAGGCCGGCGTAGCTCACGCTCTCTACCTTATCGTGGGCGTTGAGCCACTCGGCCAGGGCCTGGGCATTTTCGCAGTGACGTTCCACCCGTAGGCTAAGCGTCTCCAGTCCCTGCATGAACATCCAGGCGTTGAAGGGGCTCACCGCCGGACCGAAATCGCGCAGACCTTCTACCCGCGCCCGAATGGCGAAGGCGATATTGCCGAAGGGACCATCTTTACCAAATACGTCGTTGAAGACCATGCCGTGGTAGCCGGGGCTGGGGTCGGTGAACTGCGGATACTTGCCGTTACCGAAGTCGAATTTCCCGCTGTCGACGATCACGCCACCGATGCTGGTGCCGTGGCCGCCGATCCACTTGGTCGCGGACTGGACGACGATGTGCGCGCCGTGCTCGATGGGGCGACAGAGGTAGCCGCCGGCTCCGAAGGTGTTATCCACCACCAGGGGGAGGTCCATCTTCTCGGCCAGGGCGCTAAGCCCCTCGAAGTCGGGCACCAGGAAGCTGGGATTCGGCAACGTCTCGGTGTAGATCGCCTTGGTCTTGTCGTCGATCAGTTTTTCGAATTCGGCCGGGTCGGTGCTCTCGACGAAGCGGACCTCGATGCCGATCCGCTTGAAGGCCACCTTGAACTGATTGTAAGTGCCCCCGTAGAGGTAAGCACTACTGACGATGTTATCGCCCGCCTGCGCCAGGTTGTTGATGGCGAGAAACTGCGCGCTTTGACCGGAGGCTGTTGCCAGCGCGGCGGCGCCCCCCTCCAGTGCCGCCATCCGCTTCTCGAAGGCGTCGGTGGTGGGGTTCATGATGCGGGTGTAGATATTCCCGAATTCCTGTAGACCAAACAGTTTGGCCCCGTGCTCGCTATCCTTGAAGGTGTAGCTACTGGTCTGGTACAGCGGCAGGGCGCGGCTGCGGGTGGTCTCGTCGACCTCCTGGCCGGCGTGTAATTGGAGTGTTTCGAAGTGCATGTTCTGAATGGTATGATGTGTGAAAAAAGATATTCGGGGCGGCGGGGCGCAGGAGAAGTCCTTAGCCAGAGCAGGGTGCTTTTACGAGCTTGTTTGGATTCTCTTTACCCGTCTGCAAATGGCCTCATTTTCGACCAGGCTCGGAAAACCCAAGTAAGCTTTAAGTTGCGACCTGAGCCGATGAAGGTATTGTCGGATGGCAGCCTGATCGGCCTCATCGATCGGAAAGGCGGTTACACGCCGGCATGCCGGTGCGAGCAGCCCGGGCAGCGAAGCGAGGTCCTGAAAGAGAGGGGCGCCCGTCGGGGCATCGAGAGTGGAGGTAAACATGGCCGTATGATGTTATAGTTTCCCGCATCGCGGGACAGGCATTGGCACCTTTTTTCCCGAGCCATCGGGAAAGTGGTTGCCAGGGTTTCACAGAGCCTGATCTCTCCACCCTTCGGTATAAAACCCGCCGCACGCTTGCGGTGGGGGCAGTAATTGCCGGCCACAAATATAGTGCTTTTTATGAAGTACCTTGGTCCAGCCCCTAGCCCACTCGGAATTTCACTCACTTACCGACACCCCATACCAAATGCAGCGACTTTCCTTCCGCCGGTGGCTATCCCTCATTCTGTTTGTTGGCAGCTTGACCCCCGGTCACGCACAGATCACCCTTAGTACGGCCTACTTCCCGGAAGTAGGCGACAGTCTGCTCACCAATCAGGCATCGGAGGAATACGAGGACGGCATCACCTTTCAACCGGCAGGGGAAAACCTCATCTGGGACTTCGGGACGCCGGATATGCGCTACGAATTTACGGAAGTGCTCGAGTCGGTCGCCAACGACACCTTTTTCCTGGATGCCGAAGCCCGCCTGTCCTCCGCCGCCTTTGCCTACGAGTATTACCAGCGTACGGACACGTCCTATAATCTGGTCGGGCTGGTCGGCACGTTGCCCTTTTTACGGGACACGGTACTCGCCACGCGCATCAGCCCGCCCCGCCCGATCAA
>JBASAV010000480.1:0-2287 GCA_049650785.1 Lewinella sp.
CCATTATTGACATGATCCTGCTTAAGATGGCTATCGCCGAGTTCCTAGAATTCGACTCCATCCCCCCCCAGGTCACCCTGAATGAATACCTCGATATCTCCAAGCTCTACAGCACGGAAAAGAGCAAAGACTTTCTGAACGGGGTGCTGGATAAACTGCTTAAGGGTTTGCAGGAGGAGGGCTTGGTCAAGTAGGGTTGGCTGCCGCTCGCAGTCCCTCTCTACCAGTCTACTTTCCCCCGACCCTTCTTGATCTCCCCCCGCCGTTTCTTCCGGTCCAGGCGCTTGCGATTGTTTGCTTTAAAGGCACCGGCGCGACGCTTCTTCGGCGGATTACGAATGCCGCGTTCCAGCAGTTGTCGCATGGCATCCAGCGCACGTTTGCGGTTGGTGTGCTGGGAGCGGCCGGATTGGTCGGTAACGGAGAGACGCTCCTGGCTGTCCAGCCGGTTACCCAGGTGAAAGCGGATATTATCCCGCTCGCGGCGACTCAGTCCTTGCGTAGCCCGCAGATCGAAGACCAATTCGACCCGGCTTTCGGTTTTATTGACGTGTTGTCCGCCGGCTCCGGAAGAGCGGCTCGTACGTAGGTCAAGTTCCCGTTCGACGATATCCCAGTTCATCGGTCTAGATTGGGGACGAAAGTCAGGGCACGCTCGTCCATATTGAAGGCACAGAGATGGCCCATGCCCGGTTTCGTGTGAAAACATCCGGCGTCAATATCGAAGACCGGATAGGCCCGACGGCGGGGATGTACCTGCGCCTCCACCTGCGATCGGGTGAGCGGGGTGTGGCCGTGGATGATCTTGCGATCGCCAAGCCACTCATAGTCGATATAGCGGTACCAGTTGCGGCGGTTGAGCATCGCTTTTTTTCCCTTTAGCGGATTCTTACGCCGAAAGTTCAGACCGGCGTGTATCAGCACGTAGTCGTCCAGCAGATAGTAGTACGGCAGATTATTGAGCCAGAATATGTGCAGCGGGTCAATCTTTCCTTCGGGGTTTCCCGGGGCGATGTAACTCTGGCGGGTCGACTTGGCCCCGGCGTTGCGCCAGGCAGCCCGGGAGTGTTTATCCCCGACCAGGATGGCATCGATCATGTACTGATCGTGATTACCGCGAAGTCCGTGAATCCGGTAGCCCTCCCCCTGCAGCTTCATGATCAGGTTGAGGGTCTGGGCACTACGCGGGCCCCGGTCCACGAAATCACCGAGGAGGTACAGATCGTCGGTGGTGCTCAGGCTGATGCGATCCAGCAACGCTTCGAAAGAGCGTAGGCATCCGTGGATGTCAGAAATAGCAATTCTTCGGGACATGGGCAAAAAACGAAAGCCGCAAAAGTAGGCTTCCCTACCGATATAATAACAAACGCCCCGTCCAGATGCTGGACGGGGCGTCGAAGAGGTGTGGTAACCTCGGTTTACTGTACGGCGTTGGGGTCGGCGACCACGGTACCGTTGAGGGCGATCACGGTTTGAGCGGGCTCGGTGTTAGCCGTGATGGTCACGCGCTGGTTACGCTGTCCGACTTTGTTGTTACTGTCGAAGCGAACGGTGATCTCACCGGTCTCACCGGGAGCGATGGGGGCCGTCGGGCGGCTGGGTACGGTACAACCGCAGCTTCCCTTAGCGTCGGTGATAACGAGGGGCTCCTCACCGGTGTTGGTGAAGGCGTAGGTGTGGGTGATGATCTCCCCTTCGGTTACCTGGCCGAAGTCGAAGGCCGTCTCGGCAAATTCCATGGAAGTGGAGGGGCCGGCGGGCGTGGCTACGTTTGCCTGAGCGGGAGCGGCGGCATTGGGATTAGCCGGGGCTACGGTTTCGATGTTCTGGCGGGCAGCCTCACGAACATCGTCATTTCCCTGCTGGCAGGAGAATACACTGAAGGCCATCAGTACGGTGGCGAGCAGCGAAAAGCGAGAAGTAAGCATATAATACTGGTTTTTGTAGATCACAAAGATTATACAATTAACGTCGTGACACCCTATACGGCTGTATCATTCTTGTTAACGGCTTGCAAACGGCACAGTGGCTACCTTGGCCGCGACAATCCAAACTACATGTATACCTGGCTCCTTTTCGACGCCGACAATACCATCTGGGACTTCGACGCCGCCGAGGCATATGCCCTGGAACAAACCCTCGTAGAACGGGACATTCGGTGGTCCACTGAGATTCTGAGCACCTACCAGCTCATTAACCGGGAGGCCTGGGACGACTACGAAAAAGGCCGACTGCCGAAGGAGCAACTGCGCGATATCCGTTTCCAGCGACTATTGGCTCACTACCG
>JBASAV010000481.1:0-3511 GCA_049650785.1 Lewinella sp.
CAACTACACCGAGTACCTGCCGGAATACTTCCCGATCCCCCACCCCAGTCCACGCAACGGGATCTACCTGCGCCGCAACCCCTGGTTCGAGGCGGATAACATTCCCCACCTCCAACAGCTAGTGGCGGAAATCATCGGTGGCGAGCGCTAGATCGTCCCTAATCCACCGTCCATACCAATTACCTGGCCGGTGACAAAGGCTGCGCGTTCCGAGAGCAGGAAGGCGGTCATGGCGGCGATATCGGCCGGCGACCCCACGCGTTGCAGCGGGTGCCGTTTGGCACTAGCTTCCCGTTTATCATCCGTCGCCAGCAGCTTCTCCGCCAGAGGCGTATCGGTAAGCGACGGCGCAATGGCATTCACCCGGATAGCGGGCGCGTACTCCGCCGCCAAGCTGCGGGTAAGCCCCTCCACGGCGCCCTTCGCGGCGGCTACCGCCGCGTGAAACGGCATCCCCCGCTGCACGGCTACCGTCGAGAAAAGCACGACCGAGGCGTTCTTTCCCCGCTTCAGCGGGCGTTCCGCCGCCTGCAGACACCGGACCGCCCCGACCACGTTCAGTTCGAAGGACTGGCGAAAAGCGTCCGGTTTGAGACTCCGAAACGACTTGAGATCGATGTTACCGGGGCAGTAGACCAGCCCGTCCAGGGCATCCGGCAGACTGGCACCCAGGTCGGGGTTATCTGCCGTAACGTCAACCGACGTGAACGAAACCGAAGCGGGCAGATCGCGCTGCTGCCGGGCCCAGACGTGAACGGTATGCTGCTGTTCGAGAAGCTGATCGACCAGTGCGCGGCCGATGCCGGAGCTGCCGCCGATAATGAGGTATGTAGCCATAGGTAGGGAGATTAACGTAAGCGACCCGGCCGGCACAGGCCGGTCGGGTCGCAAGATTTCAGGGTCGTAAGACTAAACCGGCAGGCTTAGTTTACCGACTCGCTGAGTTTCTTACCGGGCTTGAACTTTACTACGTTCTTAGCCGCGATCTGGATGGTCTCATTGGTGCGGGGGTTACGTCCTTCGCGAGCGGGGCGGTTGTTCACCGAAAAGGTGCCAAATCCTACCAGGCTAACGTTGTCATCACCCTTCAGGGCGTCCTCGACGCTGGCGAGCATGGCGCTCAGGGCGCTTTCAGCTTGGTCTTTCGTCAGGCCGCTCTTTTCGGCGATGGACGATACGAGTTCTCCTTTGTTCATTATTTAAAAATTTGGATTGTTAAAAAGCGGTGGTCGAAAATTACCACCTGGTTACGGTTACGTTAGGTTATCCGGGGTGTGCGCGTGGCACCTCTCCCTTACACCTAGGTTAACCCCACAAACGTATGAAAAAGCTCAGTGTTTATCCCGTTTTCCTTATTTTACTAGGGTTTGCGCTGCTCTTTTCCACGGGTTGTAGCCGCAAGTCGGGCTGCGCGGCACTCATGAAGACCACGAAAGTGCCCAAGAAGAAAGCCGGGGGTAGCCGGGACCTCTTCGGCCACCGGATGTAGGCCGAGACTATTCCGCCTACAACTCACGCAGCTCCTCCCTCCGGGATAGCGTCAGTGGCAGCGTATCCACCACGTCGCCCGCCCGTCGCACTTCGCGGATCTTATAGGGCCGTTTCTGCTGGCTTTCGTAGTACGTCCGCATCAACACTTCCACGATTATACCAACCGTAACTAGCTGTACTCCAGTGAGTACCAGCAGCGCTCCGAGGATCAGCAGGGGCTTGCCCCAGATGTCCTGCCCGGCAATTTTCAGGATCAGCAAATAGAGGTTGATCAGTGCGCCCCCGGCGAAGATGGCCAGTCCCACCTGACCGAAGAGGTGCATCGGTCGTTGCAGGTACTTCTTGAGAAACAGCATCAGGATCAGGTCGCTCACTACCCGGAAGGTGCGCCCCAGTCCGTACTTACTCTGCCCGTACCGCCGCGCATGGTGGCGCACGGGTATCTGGGTTATGCGGGCTCCCTCCAGGCTGGCCAGCACCGAAATAAATCGGTGGAGCTCCCCGTAAATTCCCAGATCACGCGCGATTTGGGCCCGAAAGACCTTCAGCGCGCAGCCGTAATCGCGCAGGTGAACCCCACTCAGGTTACGGATGATCCAGTTGGCGATCCCGCTCGGAATCTTGCGCAGCAGTGCCCCGTCCTGCCGGTTAACGCGCTCGCCCACGACCAGATCCCAGTCCTTATCACGCACCAGCTCCAGCATGGCGGGAATATCCGCCGGGTCGTTTTGCAGGTCGCCGTCCATGGTGGCGATGTAGGTACCGCGAGCTACGTCGATGCCGGCCATGAGGGCCAGACTTTGTCCGTAGTTTTTACGCAATTCCACCACCACCAGGTGCGGATCGTCCATCGATTTGAGGAGCGCGACCGAACCGTCGGTACTACCGTCGTCGACGTAGATGATCTCGTAGACCATCCCCTCCAGCGCCGCATGGATGCGTTCGATGAGCGGGCGGATATTCTCCACCTCATTCAGGATAGTTACGATGACCGATAATTCCACGGGGTAAATATACGCCGGCTAGTTGCCGATGGGCACGCCGCTTCCCATGCCGTCCCGCAGTTCTTCGTCTTCGTCGGCCGGTGGCCCCTCCGCCTCCCGCAGGTAACCCACCGGATAGTAAGCGCGCAGGTGTCGCAGGTACAGCGAATCCCGCGCCTCGATGGCCATGTCGGGGTACTGGATCGGATTACCGATGTACCACCGTTCCGGATCGTAAGACCCGTACTCCCGCCGGATGATCTCACCCCGGGCGTGCGTCAGGTACCAGCCGGTAGCGGGCTCGATGAGGCTGAACCGGTAAATCCCCAATCCCTGCTCCCCCGCCCGTTCGACTACCCGCTCCGCCGATTCCCGTACGGCAATACCGCGTTCGTCCGACGCGGCGCGCGGGGGGAGAACGAACCAGTTGAAGCCAATCCGCAGCACCAGCAAAAACGTGCAAAACAGGATCAAAAAATCCCGCTCCCGCCGCCAGGCCATCCAGGTGATGGTACCCGCCACCAGTGCCAAACCGATGCTTTTCCCCCACGCTACGCTCACGATGGCCGTATCCGGCACCAGCGGCACGAAGGGTATCGCCACGCTCACGATGGTCATAACCCCGAGCAGTCCGCGGCGCAGGTAACGGTACACCGGACTGCGATCACCGGCGTGCACATGATGCAACCAGAGCAGACTGCCAAACAGCAGGGGAAACAACATCAGCAGGTAGCGCGGATAGACGTTCGGCGACAGCCAGTACACGGGGATGTTGACGAGAAAGGCCACCAGGCTGAAGGCGGCAAAGTCGTTGGTCTTCAATAACGCCCAGCTTCCCGGCCGCAGCAGATACACCAGCAGCAGAGTCCACGGCAGAAAGTGGTAGGTCATCTCGACCGGGAAGGCAAAGACGTGTCCGACCGTTTCCCACAGCCCCTGCGCCACGGCGGTCCGCTTGCTGCTCTCCACGAACAGGCGGCGGGCCACCTTTTCCAGGTCGATGGCCTCCGAATACGGGATGTAGTACAGCGCCAGCA
>JBASAV010000482.1:0-8593 GCA_049650785.1 Lewinella sp.
GGTGGGGAAACACTTTTTCGCGCATCAGATTATGCGACATGATCGGGGCATCCTCCTCGTTGACCCAGTCCATGTAGTTCCGCTCGATGAACTTGGAGAACTCGGCGTTGGCCTCCCGCTTCTGTACGGCAAGGATTTCGCCCATCTGGTCGCTGTTGCTATCGTCTAACTTCAGCTCCCAGTTGATGATCTTCTTATACATATCGACCCACTCCTCCTTATTCAGGCCGCTGTTGATCTCCATAAGGAGCTGACGGAAATCCTGCTGGTAGTCGCTGGTGGTCTTTTCGCGCACCAACCGTTTTTCGTCGACGATCTTTTTCAGCGTCAGTAGGATCTGCGATGGGTTGACGGGCTTGATGAGGTAGTCGGCGATCTGACTGCCGATGGCCTGCTCCATGACGTCCTCGGCCTCGTTCTTCGTGATCATCACGACCGGGATGGAGGGTTGGACATTCTTGATGCGCGCCAGTGTTTCCAGACCGGTGAGTCCGGGCATGCTTTCGTCCAAAAACACGATGTCGATGTTTTTGTCTTCTTCTATCTCTTCGAGAGCATCGTGTCCGTTGGTGACGGTGGTAACCTCGTAGCCGCGGTTGCGCAGGAAGAGCATTTGTGGCTTGAAAAGGTCGATCTCATCGTCGGCCCAAAGGATTTTGATACTGTCCATAGATATTAAGGTTTCTAAATGATTAGGTACGTTTGCCGGAGCCCCGGGGTTGAGCAATTGACCGCTTGGGCCAGTGGCGGTATCCCGCCCATAAAACGCGTTAACCCGTGATCAACGGCAATCAAACGGTGACAAGAGGTATAAATTGGCCAATTAAACGATTGTCCCAACAATAACTTAGTTTTGCCGTTTGTCGCAAAACTCAAGTATGCAAAATTTTGATCTGCTGAAACGAATCTGCGAAACGCCGGGGGTATCCGGTTTTGAGCGCAGAATTAGGAACTTTGTACTAAAGGAAGTACACGGCCTGGCGGACGAAGTTTCGGTGGATAATATGGGCAACGTCATCGCCGTAAAGCGGGGCAAGGACCGAAAGCGGGTAATGGTGGCCGCCCACATGGATGAAATAGGGTTCATAGTTAACCACATCGACGAAAAAGGATTCGTAAGGTTCTTACCCCTCGGCGGTTTTGACCCAAAGACACTCACGGCCCAGCGGGTGGTTGTACACGGTCGTGAAGATGTGATCGGCGTAATGGGCAGCAAGCCGATTCACATCATGAAAACGGAAGAGCGAAACAAGGTCGTTCCGATAAGTGACTACTTCATTGATGTCGGCCTTCCTAAAGAGAAGGTCGATGAGCTCATCGGGGTCGGAGACCCCATCACCCGCGAGCGCGACCTGGTGCGGATCGGCGACGCCGTAACGGGCAAGTCGCTGGATAACCGCGTTTCGGTATTCATCCTCCTCGAAACCCTGCGTGCCCTCCGCGACGTAGAAATCCCCTACGATCTCTACGCTACGTTCACCGTGCAGGAGGAAGTTGGTCTGCGTGGCGCAATGGGTAGTGTCGGTCACATCGATCCTGATTTCGGATTCGGTCTGGACGTCACGATCGCCTACGATGTACCGGGTAGTTCGGGTCGGGAAAACGTGACCTGCCTGGGCTACGGCGCGGCCATCAAGGTGTTGGATGGTTCCGTGATCTCCGATTACCGCATGGTCAACTACCTCAAGCAAATAGCCGCGACGGATGGTATCAAGACGCAGCTGGAACTGCTACCCGCAGGAGGAACCGACACGGCCGCCATTCAGCGGTACGGCAAGCAAGGCAGCATCGCCGGAGCCATCAGTATCCCCCTGCGTAATATGCACCAGGTGACCGAGATGGCCAACGTGGAAGATATCATGGCCTGCATTGAATTACTCACCGTGGCCCTGCGCAAGCTTGATACCTATAACTGGGACTTTGCTTTCGATCACGACCAGCCGGCTAAGCACGCGGACCGTCCGTCCGGCGACTTCGACTGGATGTAAGCCTGCCTAGTAAATATCGATATCCCCGTAGTTGGTAGAGATCACGATCCGGCCGTTTCCGGTACCGGTTTTAGTTCCCTTTACGTACTCCGATGAGCTTTCGCTACCGATATTCCGGGGGTTGAGACCATCCGTCGGAGCGCTTATGTCCCCGTAGCGCGACCGTAGATCCAGTTCGTAGCCGGCGTCCTCATCTACGTTGATCTGAACGTCCGAATACGCCGCGTCGACAGTGATGGAAGAAAAGCCGCTTGCCAAACGCTCGATCTCGAGGTCCCCATAGTTACCGTTGAACCTTACGCTTTGGGTAATGGTCCCCAGGTTAATATCGGTGTAACTGCCTTCAATCTCCACCGCTGCGGCGGCCTTCACGACAAGCTCGTTGTAGTTGCCGTTCAGGTATACTTCCTGGGCGGACGTCACGTCGATCTCATCGTAGCCCACGTCGAGGCGGAGTATACCGGCGGTGCCAAATCGAACCTCACTGTAGCGTCCGTCGTAGTTCACATCACCGGCATTCCGAATAATGCCTTCGCTGTACCGGAACTTAAGCGTACTGTTGTCGCCGATCCGCTCTATCCGGGCCGACCCGTAGCTCACGTCCAGTTGCGTGCGGTTACTCAACCGGCCGGCGACCAGATCCCCGTAACCGATATCGAGGACCGTCTCTCCGGTCAGGCTGGGTAGCTGAACGTCGCAGTAGCGGGCGTCAACCTCCAGGCTTACCGAAGCCGGCAGGGTGACATCGTAGTAGATCTTGAAGTCGTCCGAGCTCGATCCGCCGGAAAGGAGGCTCCACCAGGAATCGCTGCGACGGTTGGAACTGATACTGGTGACCGCGGAGACGGTGCTGTTGCTGCCGGCCAGGTCGATGTCGATCCGGTCGAGCACATTTTGGAACGCATCCTCATCCCGGGCATCTACCTGGATCAGTACGTGAATCTTGACTTTGGATTGATTCCAGGTGGAGACCTTGATCTCCCCGTACCGATTGTCGAGGCGGACTCGCCCGTTAGCATCGATATTATAGGTCTCGGTAATTTCTTTTTCAAAATTTGCCGTCTGCCAATCTGCCGAGGCAACGGGCAGCCAGGCGGCTACCAGCAGCAAAAGGGGTAAAATTCTAGATTTCATTGACATCTGTATTACTATCGGGAGCGGGGCTACCCGGATGTTGTGTATTGGGAAAGTGTTGTTGAATACGCAGCAGAATATCCAATTTGGTCCGGTACGTTGAGATCAACTGGTTGACGAGTACGTGACGCTGAGAGGCGGGTACCCTGATGAGTTCGGACCGTATCTCGGCGGTGGCCTCATCGATCGCGGCCAGGTCACGCCGTAACTGGGGGTCATCATTGACCTGCTGCACCTTTACGAACTCCCTATTGATTTGTTGCTGGTAGAAGCGCTCGGCTTCCGCCAGTTCCGGATTCATCTCCTCCAGTTCCTGAGCAACCCGCTGTTCCTCCATGGAGGCTTCGTAACCTGCCGCGTTACCGAAACGGTAAACCGTGAAGAGCAGTAGCAGCGAGGCGGCTATGCTCAGGGCATAACTAAGCAACCGGCGGCGACGGGCGGTCTTCTGCTTTAGCGGACCGTCATCAAAAAGTTTGGCGGCGATGCGCGGGGGTGGAGTGGCCTGGTCAAAGGCATCCCGGTTCGTAGCGATGAACCCTTCCAGGGGGTCGATGCTTTCCTCTTCGCTTTCGGAAAGGGAAGCCTCAATCCTGCCCCACAGGCCGGCGGGTGGTATGTCACCGTCAAAATCCTCCCGGTTCTGGCGGACAAAATTTTCGAGCTTGTCGTGATTCATGACGGTTTCTAATTTTCGGTTAGCAGTTGCGCCAGACGTTTCCGGGCCCGGCTGTACTGTGATTTGGAGGTGCCCACGCTGATGCCCAGAATTTGACTGATCTCTTCGTGGTCGTACCCTTCGAAGAGATAGAGCGTCAGCACCACCCGGTAGCCCTCACTAAGTTTACGCATGGCATCCTTGATCATGTCTACCGTATAACCACCGCTGTCGTATGGCGGGGGCTCGTCATCGACGGCCGCATCGTGGCGGGTAGGATCCAGGTCGGTGGTTAGTAACCGCCTCTTCTTCAGATGGTCGATACAGCGGTTAACAACTATCCGTTTGATCCAGGCACTGATGGAGGCCTCGAAATTAAACGTATCAATTTTCGCGAAGATGTGTACGAAGGCGACTTGGAGTACGTCTTCGGCATCGTGGCTGTGCTTAAGCATTCTCAGACACAGGTTGTACATCGGACGGGCGTAATATCCGTACAGCTGCCGCTGCGCATTCCGGTCTTTGCGCTGGCATCCTAGTACAATATCCCGATGTGTGTCGCGGTATTCGGCGGCGGTCGGCATGTTATTCAGGGTTGGGTGAGCTCCCACATTTGTGCATTTACAACAACGACGACAAGGACCGACCCGGGTTGCACGCTACCAGGCAGTTATTTCAATCGAACACCCAGCCGGCCGTCGCCTAATGGCGGAATTGTCCAAAGGGGCAGGCTGCCGGTAAAATGGAAGAAATATTTTTTAAAAAAGGTGACTTTTTTAAGAATACCCGTCTATGGACCACCGCCGGATGTGTAGAATTTGCTCACGTCCCCCTTTCCTGAACATCCACCCCCAGCCCAGGTTAAGCTACCATGGTGATCGGGGGAAACCAGAGAGGAAAATATTGAACAATTGTTGTTCATTTTAACATATAAACTAAAGGAAACACCATAAATATATTTACATGCGTAACTATTTACTTATCTGCTTACTTATCTTTTTTGCCAGCTCCATCGGGGCCCAGGTGAAAGGTGTAAGCTACACCATCGCCCCGTCGGCCAGTTACAACTGGTTCGGGTCCGAATCCGGTCTTGACGACGCCTTCATGTTTGGCGGTCGGTTGGGTTTTGGATTTGGCGAATACGTCGAACTCCGGGCGACTTACCTGCAAACCATCGATCAGCAGACCAACTTTGCCGGTCTGGATCTCAACATTGATTCCACCTTCGCCAACCAGGGCGTCGATCTGGCCCGTTACGGTGCCGAACTGAAGCTCAACATCGGCCGCGGCACCCTCCTCCCCTACTTGCTGTTGGGTGGCGGTATTCAATCCACGGAACGTGAGGGCCTGGAAGCCGCTGACAATATCTTCGGAACCCTCGGTGTAGGACTTACACTGAGCGCCGCCGATCGGTATGCATTCGGCGTAGAGGGTAAGTACATTGCCTACTCCGGTAATACCGTACGGAACCTGTTCAACGAAGTAGAGCGTCAGGCCAACAACCTGGACCTTAACGATTTTGACTCCGATCAGGTAGGCACTTATAGCGTAGCGGCCAACCTACAATTCTACCTGGGTGGTCGTCGGCCCGGCCAGCTCAGCGATATTGACCAGAAATACCTGGAAAATTTCCAGGGCGGCATCAGCGGCCTTTCCCTTCCCGTAGAATTCGGACTGGCACAGGTTGACTGGGACGACCAGCTCCCCTACCGCGATGCTTACTTCGCCGGTGGTACCGCCGGATTCAGTTTCGGTCCCCTCATCAGCCTGCGCGGTTTCTACTACCGTGGTATGACCGACGATGAGATCAACTTCGACTTCGACGACATCAGCCTCTACGGTGGTGACTTCCGCTTCAACCTTACGCAAGCCTCATCCGGTATCGTTCCCTACCTGACCGTAGGTGGCGGTTACATCGATCTGGCCCCCGGTTATAACGATGGCATAGAAGAAGGTGAAGAACTTGCCTCCAGCCAAGGATTCGCATCCGGTGGCGGCGGTATCTACCTGAAGTTCGGCGAGCGCGTTACCCTGAATGGTGGCGTACGTGCCCTGCTCACCAGTGGTGCCGATCTCGAAGATCTGAACAGCACCGAACAGCTTACTACCTCGACGATGTACACGGCCGGTTTGGGCTTTACCCTGGGCGGCAACAACCGGGATAATCCCGACGTCGTACGCCAGTCCACCCTGGAGGATCGCCTAGCGAACCAGCAGAGTGACTTCGATCGCCGCGCCGACAGCATCCGTTTGGAGAATCAATTGGAACTCGAGCGCCTGCGCAATCGCTACCAGGATACTATCGCCCGTCTGGACGAAGAATTACTCGATGCCCTGGATGCCGGTGACGTGCGTACCGCAGCGGTCATCAAGGAAGAACAGGAAGAAGCACGTGCTATCGTCCGCGAAGTTCAGGACCGTCAGGACCAACTAGCCGTAGAAGGCACGGAGCAGGATTTCCGCCGTGATCAGGTCGAGCGTGCCGAAATCGATGCCGTACTGGGTCGTACTCCCCAACTTCAGCAGAGCAACCCGCGCTATCAAACGGACGAGAGTATGATTATTCTTCAGTCCGAGCAGATCGACCGGCTGATCGACGCGATCGGTGAACGCCAATCCAACGGAGGTGCCTCCCAGCAGCCCGACCCGCGTAGCGAGCAGATCTCCGAGATCAACCGCCGCATCGAACGGATGGAAGACCGGATGTACGATATGCGCGACTACAACAACCGTAGCGCTGCCAATCGCCCCACGGAAAACATGACCTCGGAAGAACGTATCCGTGACCTCGAACGTCAGATCGAGTCGATGCGTGTACCAGCCAACTCCAATTCTAACTCCACCAGCCAGCCGAGCTCCTCGGATGATGAGATGCAGAACCGCATCAACGACCTGGAGCGTCAGTTACAGACCCGCCAGAACGATGGTGAAGTTGACGGGGATGCCGAAGATCGCATCGAGGAACTGGAAGAACGTTTGATGGATCGCATCAACAATATCCAGGACAACAATAGCAGCACCTACCGTGATGACGTGATGCGTGATCTGACCGATTACCAGAGCGAAATGATGAGCGAGATCCGTAGCCTACAGCGGGATCTGGACCGCGCCAATCAGGAAAACTACCGTCTGCAACAGCGGCAGGAGATGGCCAACAACGAGCTGGACCTGGAGCGCGAGCGACTGCGTCAGGAGCGTCGGGTCGCCCGCCGCGAGGCTCGTGAAGGTGAAGTGACCTACACGGACTCCTTAGGCAATACGATCACCCGTCCGGGTGTAGTGGGCCTGGAAGACATCAGCGTGAACACCGGCGGTGTATACCTCGCCGACGATAACGCGGAAGGCTTCTTCTCCGGAGTGACCTACACGGGTATGTCGGGTACGGCTAACCTATTCTTTGGTGATGCCACCGGACTGGGCGTAGGCCTTCGCTGGCACTACAAACTCGGTCCCGACCAACGGGCGGAGTTCATGCCCGAAGCATACTTTGGTATCGGTGCTCCGACTACCTTCGGTATCTTCGGAAACATCGTTTACCCGATCATTCCCGACCGCTCCGAATCAACCGGACTAATCCCTTACGCCGGAATCGGACTCGGTGCCATGCAGATTCAGGACGACGAGAACAGTGACGAGACCAACTTCCGTCCAGCCATCAACCTGCTTATCGGAACGTACCTCCCCGTAGGTAACGGTCGCTTCTTCGCCGACTTCTCGACCCGTAACTTCTTCAGCGTAAATCAGCTGACCGGTGGTTACCGTTTCAACTTCTAGGCTGTAGCAACCGACAGTGCAAACCCTCCGTCAACCAGGTGTTGACGGAGGGTTTTTCATTGGTGGCCGGTTTATTGGTTGTCCATTCCCTGCGCTCCGCCGCCATATCCTAATAGTTGCCGGCCTACGGGCCTGAAGTAAGGGTACGGTCCGGTCTCTAGTTTGGGAGCAAGGGCATAACCCGTAAGCCCACAGGGATAACCGAGCGATAGATTACCTCCGGTCTGATTCCAAAAATTAGGTGGCTTCCACTTAATTAGGAGGCATTTTCCTTACACTTCCCCACGGTGCTTATCCAGCTTTAGCATAACGGCCAGCATAATGGTGAAACTAAGCAGGGAAGAGCCCCCTTTGGAAATGAAGGGTAAGGGAATACCAATGACGGGAACGAGCCCCATGGTCATACCTACATTGACCAGGAAGTGCACCAGTAAAATACCGGCAACGCTATACGCGTAGGCCCGGGAAAACGTACGGCGCTGTCGCTCGGCGATCACCGTGATGCGCCAAAGCAGTAGAAAGAAAACGACGATGAGTGTACCGGCACCGACGAAGCCCTGCTCCTCACCAATGGCCGAGAAAATGAAGTCGGTCATTTGCTCGGGTACGTAGTCGTACTTGGTCATGGTGCCTTCCATCAGTCCGCGCCCGGTAACCCCGCCGGCGGCGATAGCCAGTTTGGATTGCAGGAGGTTGTAGTACGATCCGCGGGGATCAGCGTCCTCGGGGTGCAGCCAAACGATGACGCGTTCGTGCTGGTGAGGAGGCAGCATTTTATTGGTGTAGATGTAATTACTGGTGAAGGTCAGGGCGAGGCCCCAGAGCATGAATGCCATACTGATACCGACCAGGCGGGTATTCCGCTGCAGGAGGTGATAGACGATACCGCCGAGCAGGCCGGTTGCCAGTAAGCTGATGGTCTGCCAGCCGTATCCATTCTGCATACCGTAAAAAGCCGCTCCCCCCGCGGCCACCGCCCCGGTGATCCACATCAGGGTCCGTCGGGTCACCGAAAAAGCAAATAGCAGGAGGCACAGGC
>JBASAV010000483.1:0-6471 GCA_049650785.1 Lewinella sp.
GCAGTACCCCTACCAAACCGGAAGCCAGGGCACCCACGGCCATTTGCAGCGAACCCATCAGAGCCGATGCGCTGCCGGCCGTGTGCTGCA
Organism: Lewinella sp.; assembly: GCA_049650785.1. Taxonomy (GTDB): domain Bacteria; phylum Bacteroidota; class Bacteroidia; order Chitinophagales; family Saprospiraceae; genus Neolewinella. The sequence goes on from JBASAV010000483.1 coordinate 91, forward strand.
TGGTATCCAGCGATAGCGCGCTGCTGTTGGGAAATATGAATCCCAAACAGAATAGATAGCAGAAGATCAGGGCGGTAGTCGGTATCAGACCGGCGTACCCGAAGTAAATGTCACCCACCAGGATGGCCGCCGTGATACACTGGCCGATCAGCGCCAGCTGGACGATGCGCTCGCTGGAGCGGTTTCGCAGGCTCCGGTTATTTAGCTGGGTGGCCGTTACCAGGCCCGCGGCAATGATGGCAAACACGATACCGTACTGCTGCTCGTTCAGTCCGAATAGCTCCAGGTAGAGGTGAGGAGACCCACTCAGGTAAGCATATAAACCGGCCGAAGAGAACGCGCCCGTCATGGCGTAGACGATGAAGTGCCGGTCGGTGAGTATAGACCAGTAGTTGGCGGCTATGGCCTTCGGCTTAAGCGAATAGTAGGGGTTGATGCGGTCGTAGCTCCGCAAGAGCAGAAAACCACCGGTCAATATCAGCAGGGACATGCCGGCCAGAATACCGAATACGTAGCGCCAGCCAAAGGCTGTAGTAATAAAACCGCCGAGGGTAGGGGCGATAATGGGCGATACGGCAATGACCATCATGAGGAGAGAGAAGACTTTCGCCATCTCCTTCGTTTCGAATAGGTCACGCACAATAGCCCGCGATGCCACCAGCCCCCCGCACGCGCCCAGTGCCTGAAAGAAGCGGAACAGGATCAACATCTCCACCGAAGTAGCAAAGGCACAGGCAACGGAGCTCAGCGCATAAATAGCCAGCCCGATGTACATCGGGCGCTTCCGACCGAATCGCTCCAGTAGCGGGCCGTAGATCACCTGGCCGACAGCTAAGCCGACGAAAAAACTGGACAGCGATAGCGATACCCGGCTTATATCCGTACCCAGGTTCTCGGCGATCCCGCCGAAGGCCGGGAGGTACATGTCGATCGAGAGCGGTCCGATCGTCGTGAGGGATCCCAGCACCAGGATTAGCAGGAACCGGTTTTCTTTAGGATCTGGCATAATGTCTATGGGTTAAACGGTGCCGGTCAGGCCTCCTTCAAAATAGGGGAAACACGTTGACCGATGATCTCAATGGCCTTCAACCGTTGTTCATGGGAAAGCTCGGCACTGTCCATCTGGAAGGTGATGCGGTCGATACCGCCCAGCGCTTTGGAGTGGCGAAGAATTTTTTCCGCTACCTCTTCGGGACCGCCGACCAATAACGCACCGGTGGGACCCCGCTGAGCGTCGAAGTGCGCCCGACTCTGTGGTCGCCAACCCCGCTCCTTACCTATCTTATTCATGGTACGGGTATGACCGGGATAAAATTCTTCCACCGCTGCGTCTGTAGTTTCGCCCACGTAGCCGAGCGAATGCAGCCCTACCCGCATACCCGCCGGATCGTGCCCGGCTTCCCGCCAGGCGTTTCGGTAGATATCGATGAGCGGGCGGAAGCGATGGGTCTCCCCACCGATCACGGCGACCATCAGCGGCATACCCAGCGTGCCGGCGCGGGCAAATGAAGCGGGAGTACCACCCACGCCCAACCAAATTGGAATAGTCTCCTGAGCGGGACGGGGATATACGGGCTGATCCTGAAGCGCCGGCCGGAACTTACCGGACCAGGTTACTCGCTTATTATCGCGGATCTGAAGCAGAAGGCCCAATTTTTCGGTAAACAGTTCATCGTAGTTCGACAGATCATACCCGAAAAGCGGAAAGGCATCGATGAAGGATCCCCGACCAACGACCATCTCGGTACGGCCTTTAGAGATCAGATCCAAAGTAGCGAAACTCTGAAATACCCGTACCGGGTCCGCGGCACTTAAAACGGTTACCGCGCTGGTCAGCTTGATATGCTCCGTGCGAGCCGCGGCGGCCGCCAGTATGGTGACGGGGGAGGAGTCGAAATAATCCGGACGGTGGTGCTCTCCCATCCCGAATACGTCGATGCCCATCTTGTCCGCGTGCACAATCCGGTCTAACAGATCGGTCATCGATTGCTCCGCATGTAAGACGTCACCGGTGCTTTCATCAATCACCGCCGATCCGAAACTATCAAATCCTACCTCCATCATTTTGTAATTTCGTGTACCAACAATGATAGCTACACAGAGTTTCCCGGTAATGAAAAAGCCCGGACTGCAGGAGCAATCCGGGCTTCGTTCTTTGGAGAAGTAGGCTATTCTTCCTCGCTCCCTTCTTTCGTTTCAGCGGTTGCGGCCGAAGCGGCTGCGGCAGTAGCCACGGCTGCGTCGGTTTTCTCCTGGTTAGCGGCGGGTGCAGCATTGCTGTCGTCACCTCCACTACGACGGCGACGGCTACGGCGCGTACGGCCTTTGCTCTTCGCTTCGTCTTTGTTGTAGACGTCGTTGAAGTCAACGAATTCGATCATGGCGGTCTCGGCGCCGTCACCCAAGCGGGAGCCGGTCTTGATAACGCGAAGGTAGCCACCCGGACGATCGGCGACTTTATCGGCCACCGTGGAGAAGAGTTCCGCTACGGCTTCCTTATTCTGAAGGTAGCTGAAAACGGTACGCCGATTGTGGGTATCGTTGGTTTTGGCACGAGTGATGATCGGCTCAGCGTAGGAGCGCAGCGCTTTGGCCTTTGCGAGCGTGGTATTGATCCGCTTGTGCGTGATCAGCGCGATGGTAAGGTTGCGAAGCAGGGCCTTACGGTGGGCGGTCTTGCGACCTAAATGGTTGAACTTCTTACCGTGACGCATGTCAGGAAAATTTGCCGGCAACACGCACCTCGCGCTCGTATGCGGATCGGGCGACCGCGAGGGGGAGGGGTTATTGCCGTGGTTGTTTTATTAAAAACTACATCCTTCCGGATGACCCGGCCGCGGCAGAGCCGCGGGATTAGTCTCTTAGTTCTTTAGTCGGCTTCACCCGGTTAGTGCGGCCGCCTTCTAAAAGACTAAAAGACTAAAAAAGACGCGAAGCGCCTTTACTCTTCATCCAGCTTATACTTGCTAAGGTCCATACCGAAGGTCAGGCCCTTCTCGACGAGCAGTTCTTCGATCTCTACGAGAGACTTCTTTCCGAAGTTGCGGAACTTAAGCAGTTCGTGCGTATCGTAGCGAACGAGTTCGCCGAGGCTGTTGATCTTGGCGGCCTTGAGGCAGTTATAGGCACGTACCGAGAGGTCGAGATCTTCGAGGCTGGTCTTGAGCAACTTGCGCATGTGCAGGATGTGCTCGTCGACGATGGTTTCCTCACGGGCACCGGTGCTCTGGAACTCAATGGGCTCGTCGGTGATCAGCATGAGGTGCTGAATCAGGATACGGGCGGCTTCACGAACGGCATCTTCGGGGTGAATGGTGCCGTCAGTCTTGACTTCCAGGATCAGGTTTTCGTAATCGGTACGCTGTCCTACACGGGTAGACTCTACGCGGTAAGCTACGTTCTTGATCGGGGTGTAGATAGCATCTACGGGAATGACGCCGATGGGGGCGTTCTTTGGCAGGTTATCGTCTGCGGGGATATAACCATGACCCTTCGTGACGGTCAGTTCCACTTCGAGGTTGACGAACGGTTCCATGGTACAGAGGACCAGGTCGGTGTTCATCACCTTAAATACATTGGTATGCTCGTCGATATCGGCGGCAGTGAACTGCTCCTTCCCGCTGATGGTCAGATAGATCTTCTCCTCTTCCATCTCATCGTTTTCGATGGTCTGCTTGAGGCGAACCTGCTTCAGGTTGAGGATAATTTCTACTACGTCTTCTACAACGCCGCGGATGGTTCCAAATTCGTGGTCAACACCGGCGATACGCACGGCGGAGATAGCAAAGCCTTCGAGGCTGCTCAATAGCACACGACGAAGTGAGTTACCAATGGTTTGGCCGAACCCGGGTTCCAGGGGTTTAAATTCAAAGTTGCCGTGGAAGTCGTCAGACTTCTGCATCGTGATCTTATCCGGCTTCTGGAAATTTAGGATACTGCTCATATTTTGTTTGCTGACTTTGAGTGCTTTATGTCCACGATTGACCGGGGCAACAACACCTGGGATATAAAATTAGTTGGCCCCAACCGGCAGCGGGCCGAATCAGGGCTGAGAGAAGGGGTGACCGACGGTCGGTACGGTGGCGTTCGGCCACCCCTCATCCAATATTACTTCGAGTAGAGCTCGACGATCAACTGGGTGTTGATCTTCTCGGGAATGTTGTCGCGCTCGGGATATTCGAGGAAGGTACCTTCCATCTTCTCCTGGTTGAAGGTTAGCCATCCGTAGTTGCGGACGTCATTGCGACCGCTGATGGTTTCACGGATCACCTCCAATCCCTGCGACTTACCGCGTACGGATACGACATCGCCGGGGCGAAGTTGGGTGGAGGGAATATTGTTGAGGCGACCATTCAGCATGATGTGCCGGTGAGATACCAGCTGCCGGGCGGCACGGCGGGTAGGAGCCAGGCCGAGACGGAATACCACGTTGTCCAGGCGGGCTTCCAGGAACTGCAGTAACAATTCACCAGTTATACCCCGTGAGGCAGCGGCGCTCTTGAATAGGTTGAGGAACTGCCGTTCCAGTACACCGTACGTGTACTTAGCTTTTTGCTTCTCTGTAAGCTGGAGCTTGTAATCAGAGGGTTGGCGACGGCGACCGCGGCTGTTGCCGTGTTGACCGGGCTTATATTTCTTGCGCTCGAATGCGCGGCTGTAGCCGAAAATCGGCTCGCCCAGTGCGCGGGCTTTTTTAGCCTTGGGGCCTGTATATCTGGCCATAGTGACGGGATGTCTTTGGTGGTTACGGAATTGTCTCTTCCGGGGGGAGAGACAGAGTAGTATCTTGATGGATAGCACCCGAAGGTGCGCCGGCAAGCCCGGAGATAGCGAATCGCGGTTTTAGACGCGACGACGCTTGGGTGGACGACAGCCGTTGTGGGGCATGGGAGTGACGTCCTTAATTTTAGCAACGCGAATACCGGCACCGTCGATAGCACGAATCGCTGCTTCGCGACCACTACCGGGGCCTTTCACGTAAACTTCGACTACCCGCAGGCCAGCTTCGTAAGCTACCCGAGCGGCGTTACCACTAGCCACCTGAGCGGCGTAAGGGGTGCTCTTCTTGCTGCCGCGGAATTTCTCCTTACCGGCGCTGCCCCAGCTGATAACGTCACCCTGCTTATTGGTGATCGAAATGATGATATTGTTGAATGAAGCCTGGATGTAGGCCAGTCCTTCGTTGTCGACTTTTACCTTGCGCTTCTTCGCTACGCGGCTGCCGCCTGCCTGTCTCTTAGCCATTACTTAGTCGCTTTTTTCTTGTTCGCTACGGTCTTACGCTTGCCCTTACGGGTACGCGCGTTGGTTTGGGTACGCTGTCCACGCAGGGGAAGTCCCTTACGGTGACGTAGGCCGCGGTAACAGCCGATATCCATCAGACGCTTAATGTTGGTTTGTACTTCGGTACGCAGATCACCCTCCACCTTGTATTCGTTGGTGATGAGGTTGGAAATGGTCCGGATGTCGTCGTCGGTCCAGTCTTGCACCTTGGTATTGTGCTCGACACCGGCGCGGTCCAGGATCTCCCCGGCGCGGGTGTTACCTACGCCAAAGACGTAAGTCAGACTAACGATGCCGCGCTTGTTACGCGGCAGATCTACTCCTGCAATTCTTGCCATAGTAACTCTAGCTTAGCTTATCCCTGACGTTGCTTGAACTTCGGGTTCTTCTTATTAATAATGTAGACTTTGCCTTTGCGACGTACGATCTTGCAATCGGCCGAACGCTTCTTGACGGAGGGTCTGACTTTCATAGTAAAGTTATTTTAGAACCAGCGGCAGTGCGACGGCTTATTTGTAACGGTAGGTGATGCGTCCGCGACTGAGATCGTACGGGCTCATCTCTACGGCTACCTTATCACCGGGAAGGATTTTGATGTAGTGCATCCGCATCTTTCCGGAGATCGTCGCCTTAATTTCGTGGTCGTTTTCCAGCCGTACTCGGAACATAGCGTTCGAGAGGGCTTCTTCAATCACGCCATCCTGCTTGATCAGGTCTTTTTTGGACATGTTTTAATTTTCGGAGGGCAAAGGTAAGATTATTTTCTTACCCACCCAAATGGTTTACGGAGCTATTTTCTCTAAGTAAAGGCTTTTCATCCCTAACGGGTTGAATTTTAGTACGGTAGTCGTCAGCTACGCTGCTTGTTTAGTCGGTAGTCGTCAGCTGCGCTGACGGTGTAGTACGGTAGTCGCCAGCTGCGCTGACTGTGTAGTACGGTAGAATCCAGCATGCGTTGCGGCCCTCCGGTAAGGTACAAGTTGAAGCGGCGCAAAGAAACTACCGCACGACCGTACTATCTCCCACCGGTTGGTAAACAGCTACCAGGTCCTCGTCCAAGTTATCGACGTACTTCAGGTTATCGTTATGGCGGATAGC
>JBASAV010000484.1:0-9608 GCA_049650785.1 Lewinella sp.
CGGTGCTCGGCTCGTTGTTGCCGCAGCAGGTAAGCATTGAAGGAGTAGAAGCCTGCCACCAGCAATAGCAGGAGCAAGCCCGCGAACCAGCCCCGCTCCCAGAAGGGTGGCGTCACGATCACGGGGAATGGTCGTGTCACCGGTCCGGGGCTACCGTCGGCCGCCACGGTGCGCAACTCCAGATCGTAGTCTCCGCCGGGCAGGGCGGAGAAGATCAGGTTATCCGTGCCGGGTGGCAGGTCGGTCCACTCTTGTCGGTACCCCCGCAACCGATAGGCATAGCGAATCGCCTCGGGACGCCGCAAATCCGCAGTGGCCAGCTGAAAGCGGATACCCCGATCGCGGTGGCTTATTTCCAGCGGCGCGCCCGTTGGTACTCGCTCATTGTTGACGAATAAGTCACTGATCCAGGCCGCCGGCGAGGCGGCGACCGCGGCGACGGATTCCGGGTCCAACAAGGAGAAGCCATTTACGCCCCCGAACAGCAACCGGCCGTCGGACAGGGCAACCGCGGCCCCGGCATTCCACAAGTTATAGCCCAGGTCTGGCTCGGGTTGAAAGGCCGTGGTGGTACCGGAAAGCGGGTTCCACTGATACAGATCGGTGATGCCGCTGACCCAGAAAGTCCCGTTTCCAGCTTCCAGGATCCCACTCACCCGATCAAAGGGGAGGCCGGTTGTGGTACTATAAGCCTTGAACGAATCCGTAGCCGAGACGTAGGCGACCAAGCCACTGTCTTCCGTGCCGATCCAGAGTACCCCCGATTTATCCTGATACAACGTACGCAACCGGTCGGTGGGTAGTGCGCCCGGAGATTCACGAAACTGCCGAATCGCTCCGGTTTCACGATCCAGGCGATTGAGGCCGGAGCGCTCCGTGGCGATCCAGATATGCCGGCCATCGCGGTCGGGCAGGATATTCACCACCTGCAGATCCGTTAGCTGATCGGGTCCGGCCCCGTAATGGCGGAAAGTGGTGCCACCCGGCGGCAGGTAATCCAGTCCTCCCCCCAGCAGCCCCACCCATAGCCCGCCATCTAAATCCAGGGCCAGATCCCAGACATTTTCGTGTCCCAAAGAAGTCGGATCCCCGGCGCGGGGTACATACTTCGTTTGTTGTCCGGAGTTGAGGTTGAGATAGGTCAGGCCGCCCGCGTAGGAGCCGTACCAGAGGCCGGAGTCGCCGACGGGCTGCAGACAGGTGATCACGCCGCCCGCCTCCGCTTGCCCCGGCACTGGCGTACCAGAAAGTACATTCGCAAAGGGTAAAACTTCTACTCCCGGGGAATCCGTACGGAAACGGAAGAGTCCCGATCCGTCCGTACCCAACCATACGATGCCGGAACTATCCTGAGCGGCGCTAAGCACCGACCCGAGGCCGGCGAGCCGCTCCGCGGAGTAGCGGCGATCGGTGACGTAAGGGGTGGCGACGGGACGGTGCACATTCAGTCCGCCGTTGAAGGTACCCGCCCAAAGGTTTCCGGCCTGGTCGAAGAGCAGGCTGTAGAGGGCATCGGAATTCAGCGAGCTGTTACGGGCCGCATCGTGGCGGTGTTTTTTGACCGTAAACGTAACCGGGTTCAGGACGTCCAGACCGCCGCCATCTGTGGCGATCCACAGTCGGCCATCGGGGCCGAAAATCAGGTCGGTGACCATATCGCTGCTCAATCCGGAGTCGCCGCCAAAGTGACGCCAGCTACCGTCGGGGCCGTAGTGGGATAGTCCGCTCCCGGAGGTGCCGATCCAGAGACTACCGTCCGGGCCGTAGACTAAAGCCTTGGCGAATGACTGCAGCGGGTGGTTGTCGGGCGGCTTCAGGATCTCTACACTGTCGGATGCCTGCCGCCAGACGTCGATGCGGTTGCCGGCGGTGGCGAGGTAGATATCCCCCGCCGGGCTCTCGGCAAAGTCGAAGACGAAGTCGTCGGAGATCCGCTCGCCGGGCCCGGGATCGTTGTACGTGCGCAAGTGAGCGCGGTATTGGCGCCGTTCATCCAGTACCACCACGCCGCCGCCGTAGGTGGCAATCCAGGTCCAGCCACGGCTGTCGCGGAAGAGACCCCGTACGGTGATCGTCGACCAATCTACGGGCGTGCGACCATCCGGACCGAGGCGAAAGGGAATGCCGCGGGTACCACCGGGCGGAATGATCCCAAGCCCCCCGTCGCGGTACCCCACCCACATACTGCCATCTTCGTCCTCCAGCAGGGAAAACACGGCGTTGGCGCGCAGCGAATCACCCACGGGCGGGTAAGACCGGAAGCGGGAACCGTCAAATCGGTCCAGGCCATAGCGGGTACCGATCCACAGGTATCCATTGCGGTCCTGGTGAAGCGTGTGTACGGTATTATGGGTGAGCCCGTCGCCTACGGTGTAGTGGTCAAATACTAAAGTGGGGCCGGCCCTCAGAGCAACCGCTGCCAGTAGCAGCATGGATAGCAATAGTCGCAGCATAGGCGAAAGCTACGCCACCTGCTCCGCAATAGCCTGGATGGTGGAGCTATCGCCCATCGTGTAGTAATGCAGACACGGCACGCCCCGCTCCTTTAATTCCTTACTCTGAGCTGCGCACCATTCGATGCCTACCTGCGTGCGCGCATCCGCGTTCTTGGCCTTCGATATCTCATTGACCAGCTGGTCCGGCAGGTCCACGTGAAAAAGGCGGGGCAACGAGTTGAGTTGGTAGAGTTTGGTTACCGGCTTCAGGCCCGGTACGATGGGTACGTTGATACCGACCTTGCGACACGCGTCCACGTAATCGAAGTACTTCTGGTTGTCGAAGAACATCTGCGTGACAATGTAGTGAGCCCCCGCATCCACCTTTTGCTTCACGTACCGCAGGTCGTGCTCCAGGTTAGCCGCCTCGAAATGCTTTTCGGGGTAGCCCGCCACGCCGATACAGAAGTCGGTCTTGCTGGCGTGTTCTCCCTTGATGAGCTCGTCGAGGTATTTGCCTTCGTTCATTTCCATGATCTGTCCCACCAGTTCACAGGCATAATTATGCCCATCATCCTCGGGGACAAATCGTCCCTCGAACTTGCGGGCATCCCCCCGCAGGGCGAGTACATTCTGTACGTCCAGGAAGGCCAGATCGATCAGGGCATTCTCCGTATCCTGCTTCGTAAAGCCCCCACAAAGAAGGTGCGGAACGGCATCCACGCCGTAGCGGTGCATGATCGCCGCGCAGATACCCACGGTACCCGGCCGTTTGCGAATGGCGGTCTTTTCGTAGTACCCGCTGGCGCGTTTTTTATAGACGTATTCCTCCCGGTGGTAGGTCACGTCGATGAAGGGCGGCTTGAATTCCATCAGGGGATCCAGCGTATCGAAGATGGCCTGCATGCTTCCGCCCTTCAGCGGCGGAAGAACTTCAAAACTGATTAGTGTCTGGCCGTCGGCCTTTTCAAAATGCTCGGTTACTCGCATGGGGTAGACGGGCTTGCGCCCTTATTAGAGGGCCTCCGGCCCCGTAGAGGCTTTCGGCTGTAGAGACTCGCTTCGCTGGCCATTAGACGCGACACTTTAGCATCGGTATCCCGCAGCAAACCAATAATTTTTTGGGGCATCAAAAGTACGTAACCTCACCCGGATGAATTCGTTCAAGCTATCATTGATAACAACGGGCCTGTATGCAAACGCGACAACCCATTTTCCACTTGATCGATCATAGCCCAGACACCCCCGAACTAACAGCGACCGCAGGGAGCTACTAAAGGCAAGCAAAGCGCAGCCACTACCGCGAACAAAGTGAGCACGAACAGCGACCGCAGGAAGCCACTAGAGGCAAGCAAAGCGCAGCCACTACCGCGAGCGCAGCGAGTCAAACAACCCCTCCCACCCCTTCCGGTTCCGTACCACCACGTCCACGTACTCCCGCCACACGGCCCCGTCCTGCTCCGGGTCCTTCACCACGGCGCCCGAAAGACTGGCGGCCAGGTGCTCGGTCTCGATGTCGCCGCTGCCAAAGTGGTAACTCAGCGCCCGGCTCTGATTGACAACAGAGATGGCCTCGGCGGTCGACAGCGTCGAACTCGGCGATTTCAGTTGGGTGCGGCCATCCTCGGTGCGCCCGTTGCGCAGCTCCCGAAAGATGGTGACCAGCCGGGTAATTTCGGTCGCGGCATCCTGTTTCACCGGCGGCAATTGCATCCGCTCGGCGGCGGCGCGGCTCCGGTCGGTGACGATGCGAACTTCCTCCTCCAGGGTAGCCGGTAGCGGCATGACCACGGTATTGAAGCGGCGTCGCAGGGCACTCGACAGTTCGTTCACCCCCCGGTCGCGATCGTTGGCCGTAGCAATGACGTTGAAGCCACGACGAGCCTGGGTCTCCCGGTTCAACTCCGGGATAGGCAGGATCTTCTCCGACAGCACCGTGATCAGAGCATCCTGCACGTCGCTGGGTACGCGGGTAAGTTCCTCGATACGCACTAGCTTACCCTCCCGCATGCCGACCATCACCGGACTGGGCACCAGCGCTTCTTCACTCGGTCCCTCAGCCAGCAGGCGGGCGTAGTTCCAGCCGTAGCGCAGCGCATCCTCGCTCATGCCGGCCGTCCCCTGTACCAGCAACTTTGAATCGCCACTGATGGCCGCGGTCAGGTGCTCGCTTACCCAGGTTTTGGCCGTACCGGGCACCCCTACCAGCAGCAGGGCGCGATCGGTAACCAGGCTGGCCACGGCCACCTCGATCAACCGGCGGTCACCAAAGTACTTGGGGGCAAGCTCCGTACCGTCATCTAAGGTGTCGCCCATGATGTAGCGGACGACCGTCTTCGGACTCAACCGCCAGCCGTCGGGCCGCACGCCGGTATCCACCTTTTCCAGGGCGGTCAGTTCGTGGGCGTAGGCGTCTTCGGCGTGGGGACGGAGAATTTCATTCATGCGGCTCAGAAGGTTTCGGCGGAGGAAGGCTTGTTCCGATCCATCAGCATGGTAGCCACCCGACGTTCTCCGTTGAAGAGCTTAACGATATTTTTCTGGTCGGCATAGTATTCGGTGAGTACACTGTTCTCCACCGTAATACCTTCCGGATCGGCGACTTCGTTGGCGGCCAGGTAGATCCACAGGCCGTGCATGTCGTCTTCCAACTCGTAACCGATCATTTCCACCGGCAACTGCTCCTCGTTCCAGTCGATGCGGAAGTGTTTGTCGAGGTAGGCGGTCAGGTAGCGTTCGGCCTCCGTGTGCTCGTCCGGGGTGCCCAATCGTAAGCGGGGAGCACCGGCTTCTTCCATGGCCTCCTCGATGTCGTCTACGAAGACCTGCATTTCGATTTGCAGCTGATGGCGATCGGCAACGTACCGGACATTCGTTTTACTGACGTGGTAGTCGTGGACCGGCGGAGCAACCAACAGCAAAAGGGAAAGGAGCAACAGCATGCAATGGTGATTTAGCGGGGACAGGCACAAAAATAGCCCGTTGCGGGCAACGGGCTAGTAAAACGGTTCAGCGCGGCGGAGGGTTGGAAGGGCCCGCTCGCCGGCGGCTATTCTTCCAACTGGTAGTAAAGGACCAGTTCTAGCGAATCGGACTGCACGCCCGGAGCGGCGTCGAACCCTTTACTGACCAGCAGGCGTCCCATGCGTTCCGTTTCCAGGAGCAGGGCCCGGTCGCCGTTCACCTTCATCTGTCCGCTGACCGGGGCTCCTTCCGTATTGTCGGGCGCCACGATGGTCAGGTTCATCGGGTTGGTCACGGTCGTTTGCTTGGTGAGCGGCATGGCTTTCCAGTCGGTGCCGTCCTCGTTCACGTAGATCTTGAGGAGGTAAGGGCCGGTACGCCGGGACTCCTGGGCGGTCGGGGGGTAGATCGCCGATTCGTAGACGGTCTTGATCAGGTGCTTCTGGGGAGAGTCGCCATCGGCCGCTCCCCGCAGGGTGGGCTTGGCTTGCTGGGCGGCCAGCGGTAGGGCGAAAACGGCCAGTAGTAGTCCACAAAGCAGGTTCCGCGTCAGCCGCGGGTCGTGAAAAATACGTGTCATAGTGTTGGTTTTACATTCGGTTGGAGGGTAACCACTTGACAGGCCGGATTGATCGGACCGACGGCTGGATTTGGCTGTCGGGATTGGGACAGGCCGGCGTTTTGCGGAAGATGCTGTTCCCTGCGCGCCGGCGCCCTACTCCATGCGCTCTTCTAAACCGAAGCGGACGCCAAACTTAAAGACGGAAGCGACCGGCTCACCATTCTGGGTTGCGGGCTTGAAGTTGCCGATCGAGCGAATTGCCCGCTCCACCTCTTCGTCCAGACCATCTTCAGCCGTGGCTACGGAGGGCGCCTGGGGTTCGGTATCCGAGTAACCGATGACGACCAATGTTTCTTCATTTGAGCTCGTCGACTCCCGCACGACTTCTGTGCCCAGGTAAGTTATAGCTCCTTCGGCCGACAGGTGTAATTCTACGCTGACGTTGCCCGTTTTCTGTGCGTTACGCTCCGGGGCCGGATAGCGAACCTGGGCGTAAAATCCGTGCAGAAAGGTAGAATACTCCTCATTTTCGGGCACCGGAGCGGTCTGGTCGTTGTGTAATTCCGGCAAGGAAAATTCGCGCGCTTCCGCCGTAGGTATTATCTCGTCGCCGAGATCCTCGGCGGTACAGGCTACTATTAAAGTGCCGAGTAGTAGAATTAGTACGGTCCAATGGATGGCACGAACTTGGTGGGGCGTAGTTGGCTGAGTCAGCATAGTAATCCGCTTTTTAACGGGTGAAGAAAACAGCGCCGGCACGAGCCCCGGCGACTGGGTGGCCAGCAGCAGTTGCCGACCATAGATTTTCGGAGAAACTTCCCGGGCAACCACGGAATCCGCTTCGAATTCCTGGACTTCACCAAGTAGCCGGGTATAGATCCACACCAGGGGATGAAACCACAGAACTATCGCAGCGGCAAGCAGCAGCAGGCGCTCGTAGGGGTGCCCGGCCCGCAGGTGGGCGGCTTCGTGGAGTAGGGCCATCCGTTCCAGTTCCGGATCGAGCGCCTCGGGCAGGTAGATACGCCCAAAAGCCGCGTAGGGAGAATGGACCAGCAGACTCCGGATCACGCGGTAATCCTGAAAGCGTTCGCTGATTTTTGCGACGGGGCGCAGGTGTATGGCGAGCCGATAAACCGTAGCTCCTAATCCAACGACGACCCCCGTTAGCCATACGATCAGGCTTAGTGTCGCCCAGGAATAATTTGTAGGGCCGGTGGTTGCTGGGTCGCTGCCCGTTTCTACCGCGGGTACCAGGTAGGCGAAGAGATCGGCGGGCAGTTGAGCGACCGCTACGGGCCCGCCGAGTGCTATAGAGGGGAGCAGCGGGATGCCGCAGCCGAGCCCGAAAGCGATTAGCAGGAAGCCGCGGCGGGTGCGCCAGGCGGAACTGTGCCGGAAGGCGAAGTGGTAGAAGACTAGGAGAGCAGCCCAGACCAGGGTGGCTTCAAGGAAGTAGGGGATCAGAAGGTGGCTCATTCCTCTTCCAGTTTGCGGACGAGCGCGTTCAGCTCCTTCAAACTTAGATTTTCATCCTTCACCAAGTAGCTGACCGCCGCCGACCCGGAGCCACCGAAAAAGCTTTTCACCAACCTGCTCAAGCGGTGACGGCCGTATTCCTCCCGCGAGATGATCGGAGTGTACACGAACGTGCGGCCATACTCGCGGTGGGATAGAAAACCCCGCTCGTCGAGCGCGAGGGTCAGCGTAGATATAGTGCTGTGGGCGGGGAGCTTGCCGCTTTCGGCCTCGACGGCCTTCCGGAGATCACCTACGGTGCACTCCCCTAATGCCCAGATGTGGTGCATCAGATCTTCCTGAGCGCGGGTTAGTTTTTGCATATTGAGTTATTTAACGTAAATATACGTTATTTATCGTTAATTAACGACGGTCGCCGGTAATAAATGTGGTCGGACGACTAGTCGTCGCGCCAAAAGCGGCGCGACGACTAGCGGTCGGACCGCTGCGTCAACCCCCACCGTCAGCCAAAAGACCTAGTAAATGCATCCTTTCCCTACCGTAATTTGTTAATTTCCCGGACACAAACACCGTATAATGGCCTTTCTCAAGCTCTTCAAGCCACCCCGGAATCAGCAATTTTCCTACAAGCCCCGCTACTGGGACCCTAAAAAGGAGGAAGCCGAAGAGCGTCGGCTACGGATCGAGACGCTCCAACAGGGCGGCGTCGACGGTATGAAAGAGCGCCTCCGTGGTGGCTTCCGAAAGGGTGCGGGCGGCGAAGCTGCCGGCCGTTACCGCAACGAGCGGGTTCGCAAGTCCAATTACAGTCTCCTGATCATTCTGGCGACGCTGGTGGTGTTAAGTTACGTGATCTACGTCCTATATTTCCCGGAACTAGAGCAACTCCTCGGCTAATAGTTAGTACTTTGGCTGTTGAAACCCGCCCTAGTTTATGTCGGACAATCTCGTCCAACTTCTTCCTGATGCCATAGCCAACCAGATTGCCGCCGGAGAGGTCATCCAGCGACCCGCCAGCGTGGTGAAGGAACTGGTTGAAAACGCCGTGGATGCGGGGGCCGACGAGATAAACCTCCTTGTCAAGGACGCCGGTAAGGCCCTGATCCAGGTAATCGACAATGGCTGCGGGATGTCCGAAACCGATGCGCGCATGTCGCTCGAGCGGCATGCCACCAGTAAACTGCGTACCGCTGCGGATCTAGTCTCTCTGCATACGATGGGTTTTCGGGGCGAGGCGCTGGCCAGTATCGTAGCTATCGCCCAGGTGGAAATGAAAACCCGTCGCGCTACCGACGATCTGGGGACCCGCATTGCCGTTGAGGGTAGTGAGGTGCAAACGCAGGAACCAGTCGCCGCGCCTCCGGGCACGAGTATTGCGGTACGTAACCTCTTTTATAACGTACCCGCCCGCCGCAATTTCCTCAAGAGCGACTCCGTAGAGCTCCGGCATATCCGCGATGAATATATCCGCATCGCCCTGGCACACCCCAGCGTCCGTTTCGATCTGCACGTCAATGATAAGTTGGATCTATCGTTGGTATCCGGCAACCTTCGCCAGCGCGTGATTGCTATTTTTGGCAAAAAGTACCGGGACCTGCTGGTACCCATCGAGGAAGCTACGGACGTTCTGAGCATCGGCGGCTATGTCGGCAAGCCGGAAGCAGCCCGTAAGAGTAAGGTCGGCCAGTTCTTCTTTATCAATGACCGCTATATCCGTAGCAGCTACCTGCACCACGCGGTCACCATGGCTTACGACGAGCTACTCAGCAAGGAGAGCTACCCTTTCTACGTTATCTTCCTGGAGATCGACCCCTCCCGTATCGACGTCAACGTTCACCCCACCAAACAGGAAATCAAATTCGAGGACGAGCGCCTGATCTACAATTACCTGAAGGCTACTATCCGTCACGGTCTCGGTCGGGCCAGCATTATGCCGACCATCGATTTTGAGTCGGACAACCCCTTCTCGCCCTCCCGAACCAGCTATTCACCAAGTACGTCCGCTTCGGATCCCGATCAGGCCCTGCCCAGCAAGATGAACCGGGAGACGCCCCGGTCTGCCTCCCCTACTCCACCTAGCGAGGCAAGACGTCATGCCAGTAATCTGCGGCAGTGGGAACAACTCTACGAAAACCTCGAGGTGGAAGTCGATACGGATACCGGTGAGG
>JBASAV010000485.1:0-3088 GCA_049650785.1 Lewinella sp.
GCGTACGAGGGTGTATCCGGCCTACCGAACGAGGACTACCGGCGTATTGAAGTTGACGTGCGGGTTGGCGACGGTGGATCTTTCCGGGCCCAAACCTATGAATTCCAGCAAGCTGCCGAGGGGCGCACTGAAATTCCGAACGGAGATTATCCCCCCTTCTACCGCGATAATCCGGAGCACCGCAAATTTACCGGGAACGACTAATGCGCATTTTACACACGGCAGACTGGCACCTCGGACACCGACTCTATAACCGGGATCGTACGCCCGAGCACCGGGGGGCGCTGGAGTGGCTACTGAAAACCGTCGAAGCGGAGGAGGTCGACCTCGTCGTACTGGCCGGCGACGTCTTTGACGTTACCAACCCTTCCAACCAGGCCAAAGAACTGTATTACGAGTTTCTGGCCGGCCTCGTCCAGACCCGGTGCGCTGCGGCGGTGATCGTCGGCGGAAACCATGACAGTCCCTCCCTGCTGGACGCCCCGCGCGGGTTGCTACGTCATCTTAGCTTACACGTAATCGGCGCTGCGTCTGCTTCGCCGGCGGATCGAGTGTTCACTATCCATTGCGGTGACCATTCCGTACTGGTGGCCGCCGTCCCTTACTTACGGGAACGCGACCTGCGAACTTCCCAATTCGGGGAGAGTAGTGAGAAACGCTTAGAGCGCCTACGGGAAAGCATTCGCGACCATTTCACCGATATCGCCGAAGCAGCGTCGAAGGCGCGAAAAGATCCCTCGGTACCCATGCTGGTTACGGGACACCTGTTCGCCGCCGGGGCTAGTGATGACGACGAGAAGAAATCATACATCTACCAGGCAGACGAAAACAACATCCAGGCACGCCATTTTCCGACGTGTTTCGATTATGTCGCGTTGGGACACGTCCACCGCGCGCAGCACGTCGGGGAGCACGATCACGTCCGGTATGCCGGTAGCCTGGTTCCGCTCACGTTCGTCGAGGGACAACGGCAGCGTAGTGTCTGCTTGGTCGATCTAAAGGCTGCCGGCGAATCCGTCACCGTAAGTAAGCTACCCGTACCCACCCAGCGTAAGCTCGTTCGGCTGCACGCCCCGCTCGGTCAGGTCAAGGATGAACTCGGCCGCGCCGTGCGGGAGGCCACCGGTGATGAACTTCGGCCGTGGGTAGAGGTACGCGTGCTGACGGACGACCCCATCCCAAATCTGCGTGATAAACTCAATCGGGTCGTTCTTGCCGCTCAGAAAACAACCGATGGCCCCCCGGCGGTGGAGCTCCTGCGTATAAGTACCGAACGGCTTACGCCGCGTCCCGAATTCCATTCCCCTGCGGAATTACGCCAGCTGGAAGAATTGCGCGCCCCGGATGTGTTCGACCAGCTTTGTGAACGGCAGTCCTTTTCCGGACCACACCGGTCGGAATTACAGGGAGATTTTGCCGAGCTGTATAGCTGGGTGGAGGAACAGGAAGAACTATGAGGATACTGCGCATCGGGCTCCTCAATTTGAATTCGCTGAAGGGAGAACACACCATTGACTTTACCGAATCGCCGCTGGCGGATAACCCTCTCTACGCCATCGTAGGGCCCACCGGGGCCGGGAAAACAACGATTCTCGATGCCATCACGCTCGCACTTTACGGGCAAACGGAAAGAAACAAGAAAGAAACCGACCGGGCAGATGGGGTAAATTCGGTGATGTCTCATGGAACGGGAGAGTGCCGGGCCGAACTGGAGTACGAAACTACCACCGGTCGCTACCGAAGTGTATGGCGCCGCCACCGGGCCCACCGGAAACCCGACGGTAACCTGGTAGCCAGTCAGCACGAGATCAGTCGCTTCGACCCGAAAAGAGGGGAGTACGATATTCTGGCTACGAAGAAGAAGAAAGTCGCCCGGCGCACTGAAGAGGTCATTGGCCTGAATTACGAACGGTTCGTACGCTCGGTCATGCTAACGCAGGGTGCCTTCGATCGCTTCCTCAAATCCGACGCGGGTGATAAATCGGCTATCCTCGAACAGATCACCGGCACCGAAATTTACCGCCGATTAAGCGTGGGAGCCTTCCGGAAATACAAGGTATCCCGGGAAGCTTACGATCGAGCCATGGACGCCCGACAAGATGCCCTGCCGCTACCGTCAGAAGAACGCGAAAACCTGGACAGTGAGCTAGCAGCCGCTACGGAGACCGTTGCAGGTATTCGGACTAATCTAGCCCTTCGCAGTAAGCAGCTAAACCTTTACGCTACGGCGCAAAAATTGGAAGAACGAAATCGCGTCACGACCGATCAGCTGCAGATTGCGTCCGGCAAATGGGCATCCCTTGCCTCCGAACGACAACGACTCAACCAGAGCGATGCCCTGGAACCGATCCGCTCCGATCTGGACCGGGAAGCGCAGTTGAACGCCAACCTGCAGGAAATCCAGGGTCAGATTAAAGCCACTGATGAGGAGTTGCAGGCCCTAACTCAACGTGCGGTGGCGGCCGGCGAACGGCTCACAGAGTCGAAAGGGCGCGAACAAGACTTTCGCGCCAAAGCTCCGGACCGGGAACGGAAGCTGGAAGCCGCCGAAGCACTCGAGGCCCGCCTGTCGACACTGACTAATGACCAAGAACGTACCCGCAAAGACAGCCGCGAGCAAAGTCAAACGCAGCAGAATCTAAATCAGGAAGCGGACGCCGTCAGGAAGCAGATCGCCCAAATACGGAATGAGCTCGGGGGCCTGACCGCCACGGCTATCGAAGAGGAAACGCAAACGCTGGAGCAGCGCGTACCCGATCACGAGCGCCAGCTACGGCAGACCGAGCGCGACCTCAACTATATAGAGCTCAATGGGCGCCTGCGAAAGCAGAAAGCTGAATCCGAACGTCTTGGCGAGCAACTTACCCAGGCAACTACCAGCCGCGACCGACTGGAAAAAGAGGTCAAGCAGGCTGAATTACAGGTCGATCTACTCCGCACGAAACGGGAGAATGCCAATCTGCGAGCTAGCCTGGAAACCCACCGTCGACAGCTCCGCTCGGGTGAAGCCTGCCCCTTATGCGGTTCCGTTCATCATCCATTCACCGATGACCACCCGTCAGGCGAGGACGAGGTGGACCGGTTGACC
>JBASAV010000486.1:0-3243 GCA_049650785.1 Lewinella sp.
GGCGGATAATCAAAGACTATGAGCGAACGGTAGAAAATTCGGCCGGCTTCGTTTTTATGGCTAATATACAGATGGTCCTTTCGTCATTATCTAGATTTGATCCCTGAAATTTTTAGACACGCTCTAAATAGTTTCAGTTTGTCGAAAGTCCCGGCCCAGCGCGCGGTATTCATGCGATCGAGTACGGCAGGGGGAATCTGATACTTTCCCGACAGTAGCTGTGGTTTCAAAACAAAATCCTTGAGCCTTTGCCGGACTGTCACGGAAACGGACGGCGATACCATCACTAAAAGTGGATAAGCCGGATTGGTTAGTGCAAGCGATCGCGCCAGGACCAGCGTGCCTTCGAGGTAGCTGTCGGAAGACAAAAGGGTAACGTAGGTATTCAAAATACCCCGGTATAGGTCTCCGGACGGATAGCTACCAATTCCGCTTTTAACTTGTCCGAAATGTCCAGTCCGCTGATGAAAGTTTGAATTGCCTTCTGGTCTATCTTGCTAGCGCCCCGCGTCAGATCTTTCAACGCCTCATAAGGCTTAGGATACCCCTCCCGCCGCAGGACGTTCTGAATAGCCTCGGCCGTAACCATCCAGTTTGCCTCAAGATCCGCCTGCAGTTTTTCCTCATTGAGGAGCAGTTTGCTCAAGCCTTTTTCAATAGCCTGTACCGAAATAAGTAGGTGTGCCAACGGAACGCCCACATTTCGCAGTACGGTGGAATCCGTAAGATCCCGCTGCAAGCGAGAGATCGGCAACTTATCAGCCAGGTGACCCAGAATCGCCTTTGCTAGCCCTAGGTTCCCCTCCGCGTTCTCGAAGTCGATGGGGTTCACTTTGTGAGGCATCGCCGAACTGCCAATCTCACCGGCTACCGTCCGCTGCCGGAAATATTCCATGCTGATGTACGTCCAGATATCACGGCACAGATCGATCAGGATGGTGGCGATACGGGACAGGGCATGAAAGGTAGCCGCCAGGTTATCGTAGTGCTCAATCTGCGTGGTTGGGTAACTTCGCTGTAGTCCGAGATCGGTTTGCACGAACGCATCGGCAAACGCATGCCAATCCTGATCCGGGTACGCTACGAAATGAGCGTTCATGTTCCCGGTGGCACCTCCGAATTTAGCGGAATGTGGCACGTTCTTTAATTGACGTACTTGCTCCCGCAGGCGGGCCGTCCAGACCGCGAACTCCTTGCCCAACAGGGTGGGGGAGGCAGGCTGCCCGTGGGTTCGTGCCAGCATGGGGATTTCCCGCCACTCTTCGACGTGCTTGTCTAGTTTATTCAGCAGCCCGGTGAAAGCCGGCAGTAGTACCTCGTCCAATCCATCTTTGAGGCTAAGGGGTACGGCCGTATTGTTGATGTCCTGACTGGTCAATCCGAAGTGGACGAATTCCAGGATGTCTTCCAGTCCTCGCTCCTGCAGTTTATCCTTAAGGAAGTACTCGACCGCTTTGACGTCGTGGTTCGTAACGCGTTCCGTCTCCTTAATCTTCCGCGCATCCGCTTCGGTGAAGTCGTCAATGATGGTGCTGAGTTGATCGATAAGTTGCTGGTCGGCGGAAGCGACCTGGGGCAGACCGAGCCGGTGGAGCGCCTGGAGGTACTTCACTTCTACCAGTACCCGGTACCTGATCAGACCGTATTCGCTGAAGTAGGGTGAGAGCGATGCTACTTTGGAGGCGTAGCGACCGTCAACCGGGCTGATGGCAGTGAGTGCAGACATGGCAAGCTTTTGCCCGCAAAGGTAAACAAGCCATCAGCGGCAAGCTACCCGGGGGGGGTAGACTAGACAAAAAACTCTTCGTCCAGTTCCGTGGTACTTCCCTCCCGGCGGACGTGGTAGGGTTTGGCCTCCGTGTTGGGTAGAGTGCGTGGATCCACCCGGGATACCGGTGTTTTAGAACTGGCCAGTAAACAGCGGTCGTTTCGGAAGACGTCCACCGTAATCGATCCCCACCAGGTCATACCGATCTCGACGCGGAATTTATCGGCTCCCTGTCCGTCGGTGGCATCCACCGTGAAGTAATGGCTACGGCCAAACAAGCTATGACCCGAACTAGCCAGGTTGCCGTTGAAATAGACCTTCTCTTCAGCGGTCCACATGCAGTTGTGGATTTCCAGCAGATCGTCTTGAATGGGTAGGGCTAAAATGCGCATGGTACATGATTTGATTGATCCTCAAGTTCGGCCAGTCGGGGTCGTTCCTCGCATTTGCTAGACGAACGGTTCGCATTTTCGGATGACCGGCAAGCCATTGCTTACCTTCGCTCCGCCTAACCAGCCGACAATATGCATCGCTACCCCAATTATCTCGTTCTGCTCGTTTTGACTGTCTTTTCGGGCAGCCTTCTCGCTCAGTCCGGTGCGGAACCCGCCCCTGACTTTTTACGCAGTATCGGTAAAATGTACGTGGTAGTTGCCGTAATTGTCGTTGTCTTTTTAGGTCTGGCCTTCTACCTGTGGAGGCTCGACCGCCGCCTAACCGATATTGAAAATCAAATAGAAGATCATGCGTGACAATTCCTTTTTAGAAAGTGTAGGCCAGTACTTTGATGCTGCCGCACCCCACACCGGTTTACCAGAGGGTCTCCTCCGGCAAATCAAAATCTGTAACAGCGTTTATCAGATATACTTTCCCGTTAAAATCAACGGGGAGGTCCAGGTGATCGAGGCCTACCGCGCTCAGCACAGCCATCACCGTAGCCCAACCAAGGGCGGTATCCGCTACTCCAACCACGTTAATCAGGAGGAGGTGGTCGCCCTGGCTACCCTGATGTCCTACAAATGTGCCATCGTAGACGTACCCTTCGGCGGTGCTAAGGGTGGGGTACGGATCAATCCCTGGGAATACACGGAGAGCGATCTGGAGAAGATCACCCGCCGGTATACCACCGAACTTATTCGGCGCAAGTTCATCGGCCCGGCGATCGACGTGCCCGCCCCCGACTCCGGGACGGGCCCCCGGGAGATGGCCTGGATTTACGATACCTACCGTAGTTTCCACCCCGACGATATCAACGCCGCCGGTTGTGTCACCGGTAAGCCCGTCAGCCAGAACGGTGTGCGCGGACGGACCGAAGCCACCGGCCGCGGCGTCTTCTACGGCATCCGGGAGGCCTGCAACCAGGCCGACCTGATGGACCGGCTCGGACTCAAAATGGGCATCGAGGGAAAGACGATGGTCGTGCAGGGGCTGGGTAACGTAGGATCGCACACCGCCACCATAAGTCAGGATGAAGG
>JBASAV010000487.1:0-5865 GCA_049650785.1 Lewinella sp.
GAGCGGTAGCGAAAGGGACCTGCGAGTGTCCGGTACCCGTGTCAACCCGGACCAAAAATCCTACAGACCGTTGCCGTAACTTAGGCCGCCCAGAAACCAAGTGAAATGCGACTTTACCTCCTCCTAGCAGGCTTATTTCCCGCGCTCGCCGCCCAAAGCCAAATCACCGCCCCCGGCGACTTCCTCCCCCACGAGCTCGGCGAAACCTTCACCCCCCACTATATGCTCGTCGACTACTACCAGCTGGTAGCGGAGGAGAGCGACCGCGTCACCCTCGAAGAGTACGGGACCACCAACGAAGACCGCCCCCTGGTATTGGCTACCGTGAGCACGCCGGAAAACCTGGCCCGTATCGAAGCGATCCGCGAGAATAACCTGCGCCGTGCCGGACTGCTGGAAGGAGATACCGACCCTGAGCTCGACAACATCGCCATCGTCTGGCTCTCCTTCAGCGTGCACGGCAATGAGGCCGCTGGTTCCGAAGCGAGCATGGGCGTGCTGTACGACCTGGCCGATCCCAGCAACGAGCGCACCAGCGAATGGCTGGAGAACGTGGTCGTACTGATGGACCCCAGCCTCAATCCCGACGGGTATAATCGCTACACCAACTGGTACCGGCAGACCGCCGGGAAGCGTATCGATCCCAACCCGGCCGTTCGCGAGCACGACGAACCCTGGCCGGGGGGACGCGTCAACCACTACCTCTTCGACCTGAACCGCGACTGGGCCTGGCAGACACAAAAGGAAAGCCGGCACCGGATGGTCAAGTACCAGGCATGGATGCCGCACATTCACGCCGACCTCCACGAGCAGGGCTACACCTCCCCCTACTACTTCGCGCCGGCCGCCGCGCCCTTCCACGAATACATCACCGATTGGCAGGGTAATTTCCAAACGGAGATCGGCCAAAATCACGCCCGCTACTTCGACCAGAACGGCTGGCTGTATTTCACCCGGGAGCGCTTCGACCTGCTGTACCCCAGCTACGGCGACACCTACCCTACCTTCAACGGGGCCATCGGCATGACCTACGAGCAGGGCGGCGGTGGTCGTGGCAGCCGGGCCATTGAGCTGCCGACCGGGGACACCCTTACCCTAAAGGACCGGGTCGCTCACCACCGCACCACCGCCATCAGTACCGTGGAGATCGCGTCCAGGGAGGCGGAACGGCTGACGTCCGAGTTCGCGAACTATTTTCAGGCAGCCACCGACCAGCCGCAGGGAAACTTCAAGACGTACATCGTGCGTGGCGACAACCAACCCGGCAAGCTGCGCGCCCTCACCGAACTGCTCGACCGTAACGGCATCCAGTACCGGCGGGCCACCGGCAGCCGATCGTTCGAAGGGACCGATTATCGGACCGGCGAATCGATGGACGGGGAGATCGGTGCCGGCGACCTGATCGTATCCGCTTACCAACCGCGCTCGGTACTCACACAGGTGCTCTTTGACCCGGCAGCCACGGTAGAAGATTCGGTGACCTATGATATCACGGCCTGGTCTGTCCCGCTTGCCTACGGGCTCGAGACTTACGCTACTACCGACCGCCTCAACGTCGATACGGAAGAGTACGTGGCGGCCGACTACCAGAATCCGCTCGCGGGTGTAGATGTAGCTTCCGCCTACGCTTTCGCCCTCCCCTGGGAAGGCATGAACAGCGCCCGCTTCCTGACCGCATTGGTCAAGGCAGGCATTCAGGTACGTACCTCCGAAACGGCCTTCACCTTCGGAGAGACCGAATTTCCCGCCGGTACGCTGGTGATCAACCGGGGCGACAACCGCGTTCACCCCGACTTTGCCGGCACCCTGCAGCGATTGACGGCGGAATACGAGGCCAATTTGTCCGTCCTGGAAACCGGCTTCAGCGCCAACGTAGGTGGCGACCTGGGCGGCAGCAACTACGCCCTCATCGGTGAACCGAAGATCGCTACGCTTTCGGGCGAGGGGGTGTACGCCAACGACTTCGGTCAGGTGTGGTACTACTTCGAGCAGGACCTGGATTACCCCCTGAGCATCTTTTACCGGGATGACGTCATGTCCGTTTTTGAGGGTGACTACGATGTTTTGGTGTTGCCGGAAGGCCGCTACAACTTCACCGAGGAAGAGACTACAGCCATGGCCTCCTGGGTGGCCGGCGGCGGCAAACTGATCGCCATCGGTTCCGCTAATAGCAGCCTGGCCGGTAAGGACGGATTCGGGCTAAAGCAAAAGGATGCCCCGGCCGATACGCTTTCCGACGAGCAGAAGCGGGAGGAGCGCCTGCAATCCTACGGGGGGCAGGAACGTCGCTTCATCGAGGGATTCATCCCCGGCGCGATCATCGAAACCGAAATGGACGAAACCCACCCGCTCAGCTTCGGTATCGGGGATAGCTACTCGACCCTCAAGGTTAGTGACGACGCTTACGAGTATCTCGAAAACGGCTGGAACGTGGGCCGTATCCGGCAGGCACCCCGCGTCTCCGGATTCGTGGGTAATCAGGCTTACGACAAGATCGAAGAGACCCTGAACTTTGGCGTAGAGCCGATGCGGCGGGGGCAGGTCATCTATCTGGTGGACAACCCGCTGTACCGCGCATTCTGGGAAAATGGGAAGTTTCTGTTCGCTAACGCGCTGTTTCAGGTGCAGTAAAGGAAACAGGAAGGCTGGTCGGGCGGGCCAATACCCCACTTTGTCCGGCGACAGCGCAAGATGCGCGCATCCTATTCGTTGCAGGAGCGTTAATCTCTGTTAAATCCAGGCCATCGGTATAGCGCCGTGGGTCGTGGACGTGTTTAGCTTTCCGACTGCCGTTATAACTACACTATGCCGAAATCGCTGACCGAAAAAATTCGGGCTGCCGTAGCCAAAAAAGGCCGCAATACCCTCCGATACCTGAAAAAGCAACCGCCCCGTAAGCTCGCGCTCATGGGCGTGGGCATTCCCGTGGCGGTGGTGGCGGTCCTCTTCGTGTTCCTTTACTTCGGTGTCCTAAGTGGCGCCTACGGACACATGCCCAGCCGGGAAGAGCTTTCCCAGGTGGAGAACGATAATGCCTCCAGCATATTCACCGATGACGGAGCGCTGCTCGGTAAGTATTTCGCCATCAATCGCCTGAGTGTCCCGGCCGAAGAGATCAGTCCCTACGTCACCAAAGCCCTCATTGCCACCGAGGATGCCCGCTTCTTCGAGCATCAGGGCATCGACGTGAAAGCACTCCTGCGGGTGGCCTACCGGAGTATCCTCATGGGCGACCGGAGCGGCGGCGGCGGCAGCACCATCAGCCAACAGCTGGCCAAACAACTCTACCCGCGCCAGCACTACGGCAGCCTGGGCATGGTCAAGGTGAAACTGCGGGAAATGATCATCGCCAGCCGACTGGAAGACGTTTTCAGCAAGCAAGACCTTCTCAATCTTTACCTGAATACCGTTCCCTTCGGGGAGGATGCCTACGGGATCGAAGTGGCGGCTAACCGCTTCTTCGATAAGCCCGCCGCCGATCTCAGTTTACAGGAGGCGGCCGTCCTGGTCGGTCTGCTCAAGGCCAATACCACCTACAGCCCCCGTGCCCACCCCGATAAGAGCCTGGGCCGGCGCAACGTCGTACTGGCACTGATGTCACAAAACGGCAGCATCACCCCGACGGTGAAGGATAGCGTGCAGGAGCTTCCCCTGGAATTGCACTACAGCCGCGACAACGACCGCGTAGGTTCCGCCGCCCACTTCCGGCAGCGTCTGCGTGCCGAGGTGAACAAGGCCCTGGCCGATCTCCAGCACCCTGACGGTCGCCCCTACGATATGGACCGTGACGGATTATCGATCCACGTCTCCCTGGATTCTCGTTTGCAACGCATGGCCGAAGAAGCCGTGCGGGAGCAGCTACCGCGCATTCAGCAGAACTTGGCGGAGGATTGGAAATCAAGCAAATCCGCCCCCTGGGAGCCGGCCTTTCTCGCTGCGGTCTAGAATTCCGCCCGCTACCGCTCCCTTGCCGCCGGGGGACACCCCGACGGCGAAATCCTGGAGCTCATGCGGCAGCCGCGTGCCATGACGGTCTATGACTGGCGGACGGGCGGACCGGTCGATACCCTGATGCGCCCGATCGACAGTCTCCGCCACTACTTTACCCTCCTCAACGCCGGCCTGCTGGCTACGGAGCCGGCCAGTGGTGTGGTCCGCGCCTGGGTAGGCGGCGTCGATTACCAGGCCGTACAGTACGACCACGTCGTGAGTCGCCGACAGGTGGGCTCCACGATCAAGCCGGTTGTGTACGCCACCGCCCTGCAGAACGGCGTACTGCCCTGTGAGTATACCCCCGCCGAACAGGTGGTCTATGCCGACTACAACAACTACAGCCCCGGCAACCCCGGCGGTCATTACGAAGGCGCCTATTCGATGCGTGGCGGCCTGTCCAAATCCGTGAACACCGTAGCCGTCAACCTGGCCGTCCGCAGCGGTCTTCCCACGCTCGCCCAACAGATCAATGCGATGGGCGTGCGGAAGCAAGTGCAAGCCATCCCGAGCATTGCGCTGGGTACCGTGGAGGCCAACCTGGAGGAAATGAATACGGTATACAGCACCTTCGCCAACGGGGGTCGGCGACCCGCCGGCATCCACTTCCTCGACCGCATCGAAGACGAGCACGGCCGCGTGCTGGTCCAGTTCGAGCGGCCCTCCGGCGGGGAACGCGTGATGGACGAAGAAACCGCCAAAGTAGCCACCTACCTCATGGCCGGGGTGGTCAATAGCGGCACGGGTGCTCGCCTGCGCTCTACCTACGGTATCAAGGGCGCCCTGGCCGGCAAGACGGGTACTACGCAAGATCAGTCCGATGGCTGGTTCCTGGGCTTTACCCCGAAGCTGGTGGTCGGTACCTGGGTGGGAGCGGAATATCCCGCCGTGCATTTCCGGACGCTCGGTCGCGGTTCCGCCACCGCTACCGCCCTGCCCATCTGGGGTACGTTCATGCGGAAGGTGCAGAACGGTCGCGGTCTGGACGCCTATCTGGGCGGTGGCTTCGGCGGTATGGATCAGATGACACTGGATCAACTGGACTGTCCGGACTACCTCGAAGAACTTCCCATCTATTATGATTACGAAGGCGGCGAGTATGCCGTGGATCAGGACATCACCCGCCGGCTCCGCGAGTTCGACCGCGAAGAGATCGTGGAAATGGTCAATCGCAAGGGACGCCGCCCCAATGAGTCCGCCCGCGAATATGCCGCCCGCATAGCTAAGGAAATGGAACGGGCGGAAGGCAAGGATGATCGCCGCGAAGAGCGTAAGCAATCCTGGATCAAGCGTTTATTCGGGGGAAAGAAGGATGGCGAGTGATGCGCCGATCCCAGTATGGTTGGGCTGACATGGTGTATCTTCTGTGCTCAAACAAAGATCATGCTACGTTATCGCTTTTGCCTGCTTGGCCTCATCTGGCTGGGTTCCGGCGTGCTGCTTGTCGGCCAATCAAGCGTCCAATTGTTTACCGATTGCAACTGCGATCAAAATTTCCTGATCCAGAATTTACCCTTCGTTGATCACGCCAGCGTCCCCACCAATGCGGACATCCGGCTGCTGGTCAGCGAAGGAAGTACCGGCGGCGGCGGGCGGCGTTACGATCTGACCTTTGCGGGGCAGGACGATCTGTCGGACATTCAGACGGCGTATTCCTTTGACGTCCCCCCCAACAGTACCGACGACTTCGTACGCCGCCGGCTGCTGACCAACGTAAAGCGTGGGCTGCTTCCCTTTCTGATGGCAACCGACTATATCGATCGGATCGACTACACGATCACCGCCCTGGATTCATCCACCGAGGAATCGTTACCGCAGATCAACGATGCCTGGAGGCGCTGGGTCTTCGAAGTCTACGCCGAAGGTGGTCTGGAG
>JBASAV010000488.1:0-4811 GCA_049650785.1 Lewinella sp.
GGCGGATATCGATCGCGCGCGGGATTTCTCACGGGTCATCGATGCTTTTCGGGAATGGGTCACCGCCGAACCCGGCCCCTACGTGCTTGCGGCCTGGGGCGATTTCGATCAGCGGCAACTCCGTCAGGACTGTGATCTACACCGTTTGGACGACGACTGGCTCGATTCGCATATCAATCTAAAGTCTCAGTACCGCGATCTACGGGGTCTGCCAAAGAAACGGGGGCTAGCCTCCGCCGTCCGTCACGAGGGATTCGAATGGACGGGCGAACAGCATCGGGCGCTCGACGACGCCGAGAATACGGTCAAGGTGTTTCGTAAGTTGCTGGATATGTGGCGTTACTGAGCCGATGGCATCGATAAATTTCCGTCCGGTGTAGCTTTGTGATATAGAACAGTTGCTTTATCAATCACCCCGCTTCCCTGCTTCGCACACGCATCGCCGTTTCCCTTGCCTTTGCTATCAACGGGCTGGTGTATGCTAACTGGACCAGCCGGCTCCCCCGACTACAGGATATGTACGGGATGGACAACGGAGAAACCGGCTTTGTGCTGACCAGTCTGGCGGTGGGATCCCTCATCGCGATGCCACTGGCTGGCTTCCTGATTGTCCGCAACGGTAGCCGCCAACTGGCCGTCGCCTCCACCATCCTCTTTATCATCGCGGTTCCGCTTATGGGGTATATGCCTAGCTATACCGGTCTGCTGCTGCTCATGCCGTTGGTGGGCATGTCTACGGGGGTGATGGACGTGGCCATGAACGCCCAGGCGGTAGAGGTGGAAAAATTGTGGGGAAAGCCAATCACGTCTTCCTTCCACGCTTTCTTATCAGCCGGGATGTTTATTGGTGCAGGGGTCGCCGCGGGGTGTATCTGGATCGGGCTCGATCTGGGGCCCCATCTGCTGACGGTATCCTTGATCACGGCCGCGCTATCGGCTTTCGCCCTGCGAAATTTCTTGCGGGACGACCCGGGCGCCGAGTCCGCTTCTTCCGGTGGTGGAAACCGCTTTGGCATGGCAATCATTTTACTTGGTCTGGCCTCCCTTTGTACTATGATCGGCGAGGGCGCCATGGCAGACTGGACACCCTTGTACATGACGCGCGTGACCGGCAGTGCTGAAGTGATCGCTCCCTTTGGACAGGCCGCCTTCAGCGGCGCCATGCTCCTGGGGCGCAGTTTTGGTGACTCGATCCGGGGGCGGGTGGGTTCGCGTCGGGTGATTACGGGTGGGGCATTGCTGGCGCTTTGTGGCGTAATGGCCGCGATATTATATCCAATGCCAGGGGTGGCTATCGTTGGCTTTGGGATGGTGGGATTAGGACTGGCTAATGTGGTGCCCGTGTTATTTAGTCAGGCCAGCAAGCTTCCGGGATTGCGATCCGGTGTAGGAATCAGTTCGGTGAGCACGATAGGCTACAGCGCCTTCCTGTGGGGCCCGCCGGTGATTGGATTTGTGTCGGATTACCAGAATTCGCTACTCCCCGGGGGGATTGGTCCATTCGACGGCGTCGTGGGATTACGCGTCGGCCTGGGGGTCGTGGCGTTGTTGATGTTCTTATTGTTCGTTCTGTCGGTCAGATACCTTCGGGTAGAAGATTGAACGATCGGTGCGGTATTCCTGGGGTTTTCCATACATTTGTAGCCGCTAACTACGAAAATTTAACAAATGAAATTCAGCATAGACAAACAGGACCGCTACAGTGTGATTAAGCCGGAGGAAGATAATCTGAACTCCGCCGTAGCCCCCCAGCTGAAGTCGGAGTTTGTCATTCTGGCCAACGAGGGCATCAGTAATCTGATCCTCGATCTGAGTAGCGTTAAGTACGTTGACTCTTCTGGCCTAAGCGCTATCCTGACCGCGCGTCGCCTATGGAGCAACTTGGGCACCTTCGTGGTGACCGGTATTGAGAATCCGGCCGTCAAGCGCCTGGTGGAGATAAGCAAGGTAGATACCGTGCTGACCATCTTGCCCACGATGAGTGAGGCCGTCGATTTTATCTTCATGGAGGAACTGCAGCGTGATATGCAAGCTGAGCCCGGCGAAGAATAGCACGACGATCCCGTGCGTTTCGAAATAACGGTTCTCGGTACCAATGGCGCCTTACCCGGTCCACGCAGACATCCTTCCGCTCATTTCTTTCGAAGTGAGACGACGGATATTCTGATCGACTGCGGGGAAGGTACTCAAATGCGATTGCAGGATGCGGGCCTCGGTATGGGGCGCTGCGAATTAATACTAATCACGCATTTGCACGGCGACCACTACTTCGGACTGCCCGGTCTGCTTACTAGTTTAGCCTTGAACGGACGTACGGACGCGTTGCGAATCATCAGTCCGCCGGGACTGCGTCAACGCCTGGCTCCTCTCCTGGAACTGGATCGTTACGGACTTCCTTTCGACCTCCGCTTTGAGGAGCGTTCGGCCGACGATTTTGAACACTTCAGCAGCCTGGGTGACGTAGAGGTATACGCCTTTCCGTTGCGTCACCGCATCGCCACCAATGGATACCTCATCCGGGAACGGCAGCGGGAAGCTAACCTGGTCAAGGAAGCCATCGATCGATACTCAATTCCGTGGCAGGCTATTGCCGATATAAAGCGGGGCGGGGATTTCGTGACGGAAGCGGGAGAACGAATCGCACATAACACCATAACCGTTCCCGCGCCGCCGCCGCGGGCATACGCTTACTGTTCGGATACCCTCTACTTTCCTGAATTGGCCGACTGGGTCAAGGGGGTCAACCTGCTGTACCACGAAGCAACCTTCCTTCACGACATGGCCACCGAAGCACGGGAACGGGGCCATACCACGGCCCAGGAAGCCGCTCTCGTCGCACGGGATGCCGCCGTGGGAAGGCTGATCCTGGGTCACTACAGTGCCCGCTACGCCGGTACTACCGATCACGAGCGGGAGGCGCGGACGGTATTTCCCAATAGCTACGCCGCCCGGGATCTGTATCGCTACGCCGTACCGTATACCG
Organism: Lewinella sp.; assembly: GCA_049650785.1. Taxonomy (GTDB): domain Bacteria; phylum Bacteroidota; class Bacteroidia; order Chitinophagales; family Saprospiraceae; genus Neolewinella. Next base: position 2,984 of record JBASAV010000488.1, read on the forward strand.
GTCGGGAATAAGCCGGGTGCCAGGAATGGAAGGTTTTGGCTAAATTGCCGGCTGAACAATTGAATCATGCGCACTTACTTTCTCCTGCTGGCCCTGGTCGCCGGCTACACCGTACAGGCTCAGATCACCGACCCAAAGGCCACGGAATATTACGAACCGGTACCCCCCAAAGTCACACCGGGCGGGCAGCTGGGGGAGGCCCCGGAGGATGCTATCATCTTGCTGGGCAGCGGTGCAGACGCCAGCGAATGGGTGAATGCAGGCTCCGGCGGCGAAGCCGATTGGACTGCGGAAGGCGACGCGCTGGTAGTGAAGCCCGGTGCCGGAAATATCTCCACCCGGCGCAAATTCGGTGACATGCAACTCCATGTGGAATGGCGTAGCCCCGACGAACCAGACAAAGAAGGGCAGGGTAGGGGCAACAGCGGCATTTTTCTGCAGGACCGCTACGAAGTGCAGGTGCTGGAAAGCGAGGGGAGCGATACGTACACCAACGGTCAGGCCGGGTCCATTTACAAGCAGACCCCACCGCTCGTCAACGCACTGAAACCAATGGGTGAATGGCAGGCGTACGACATTATCTACACCGCCCCCCGCTTCAACGATGACGGTATCCTGATTCGCCCGGGCTACGTTACCGTACTGATGAACGGCGTCGTGGTGCAGAACAACTTCGAAATCAAGGGCCCTACGGAATACATCGGGCTACCGCACTACGTTCCCCACGGTGATGACGTAATCAGCCTGCAGGACCACGGCAACTTAGTTGCGTACCGGAACATCTGGGTCCGGGAACTGTAAGTAGCGGTCGGTTTGCGCGTCCTGATTTGTCCCGATAAATTTAAGGGTAGCCTTACCGCCGGCCAGGCGGCCAGGGCCATTTCCCGCGGCATTCTCCGTGCCTGGCCAGCGACCGATATAACCCGGATGCCCCTCGCCGATGGGGGAGAGGGTAGTATGGAATTGCTGGGAAAGGCATACGGTCTGAAGAAACGAAGATTGCAAGTTGCCGGTCCACTCCGCCGGCCGGTCGAAGCCATGTATTATTTAGGAGGCGGAAGGGCGGTGATCGAATCGGCCAGCGCCTGTGGTTTACAGCACGTGCCAGTGGCCCGCCGTAACCCTGAAAACACGACCACCGTTGGCGTGGGTACCCTGCTGGACGATGCCCTGGCCAGGGGAGCGAAAGACATCACTCTTCTACTAGGCGGAAGCGCTACAAATGATTGTGGTGCGGGGATGGCCGCCGCGCTCGGTTACCGTTTCTATACCCGCCACAACATTGAGATCGTTCCGATGGCCGGAACGTTGGGACACGTCGCTCGTATAGATACCACCGACCGTAACCCTGGTCTGGATCAGTCAAGGATCAGTGTGCTGTGCGATGTGGATAATCCATTACTTGGCCCAACCGGCGCTACGCATACCTACGCGTTACAAAAAGGCGCCACGACCGCCCAGTTGCCTCACCTGGAGGATAGTATGCATCACTTTAGCGAAGTGGTCCAGCGTGATCTCGGATGCCAGATATCCACGCAGCCGGGCGGTGGGGCCGCCGGTGGATTGGGGGCGGGGGCCGTGGCCTTCCTGGGAGGGAAGCTGACACGGGGAGCCACCACGATCCTTAAGGCGGTCGGCTTCCCCGCGGCGGCGGCCAGGGCCGATTTGATCTTCACGGGTGAAGGCCGCATCGACGCCCAGACAAGCCGGGGAAAGGTGGTCTCCGAGGTCATTGCCGGCGAGCGCCCGACGGTAGTCGTATGTGGCCAGTCGGATCTCACAGCGGGGGAGTTAGGCGTCGAGGAAATCATCTCACTGGATAGTCTCA
>JBASAV010000489.1:0-3394 GCA_049650785.1 Lewinella sp.
GAGACAGGGCGTGTAAACCCGGGACATGCGATCGAGCGCTGACCAGCGTTGAGGGTTCGTCAGGGTCAAATCCCGGGACTATTTTATTTAGCGTTTGCACATTGACCAGGCCGCTGATCTGGTGGTACTTCATCTCCAGGCGCAGTACCCTTGCCCAGATAGTTTTGGTCCGGTAGGCCAGGTTCAGCCCCAGCCCGGCGCTCTGGCCGGAATCATCCGCGCCCTGTATCTCGTGATAATGAATAGCGCTGCCGTATCGCACTTCCACCTCGACACCAAACTGAGCGGTGCCTGCTACCGGAGCGAATAAAATTAAGAATGCAAATAGCGTGGGGAGGGCAGATTTTATCATGGCTGGCGCTTGCGTAATGGTTTGTAAATCATCCCCACCGTTATCCCCTGCTGCCAGCGAGCCACGGTCGGATCGCCGGGATCAAATAGTGCTTCATCGGGCAGGGAGTAGGAATGAACACCCGGTTCATAAGCCTCACTGTAGGTGGTCTCCCGCAGCACGAAACTGGCCGGGTCGTCATGCTTGCCGCCGACCGTAATTCCTCCCCTCACTCCAACGTAAGCACCGGCGCGCAGGGCAAAGCGCCGGTCAATCCAGTAGGTGTAGGCCAGGTGAGCCCTCATGCCCGTTTGCCAGATGGTGGCATACTGTAGCGTAGCGGAGTAGGGAAGCCCCAGCGGTGGCCGAAGGTACTGGCTGTCAGGCTGCGTATAGATGGGTTCGACATCGCCGACCGAGATGATCTCGCGGAGCTTCAGGGGCCCGAAAGTGCCGACCGCACCCAGGCTAAGATCCCCCCGTCCGATGCGTAGATTGCCCTGGAGCCCGAGACCAACGTAAAACCGGCGATACTGCCGTTCTACCGGACCCACCATGCGAATGGATTGTATTACGCCCGATTCCGAACTGTTGTCCGTTTCGATCGGCAGGTTGCCGTAACTGACGAACCCTCTCTCCACCTCCGTCCCCAGCATAGCCAGCAAACTGAACATCCGGTTCAATCGCGCCTCTACGTCGAGGGACACACCAGAGGCGAAATCGTCTGGTACCATTTCGGGTCCGGATATAACACCCGTATACTGAGTCGGCTGCCACAAATGGAGGCCGTAGCTGAGTTGCACCTTTGGCAGCGTATCCGTCGATTGGGCGATACTGCTACCCGCCAATCCGATCAGACAGAACCATAGCTGGAAAAATCGTAAGTAGATCATCATTCACGGATTCTGGTCGGTGGATAGTAGCCGTTCGTCCCGGACTTCCCTCCGGCGGGAAGCGCTATGCGTAGCTGCCTCACCCTATCGCGCAGGGAAGTGCTCGCATGTAAACTGATGATCGCTTCGGCGGACGAAAAACCAGGCAATGGAGCGATGGCCAGGGCTGGCGGACGTACAACCTCTGCGGGTGCGGGTCGCGGTATGGGCGCTAAGAAGGAGGTGTCTGCTGATGTAGACAATTTGCCGAAGACAGCCCGATTACTCTCCGGGGTCAGCCGCGAAACGGCCGGTGAAGGCGCATTGGAGGCGGGATATTTTCCGACATGTTGGTCAGTAGGCAGGCCGTTTACGGGGAAATTCGTCACCGGAATCGCGGCTGATGGCTGAGTAACCCACATCAGCACCGCGACCGCAATTAGCAGGATCAGTAAACCAGCCTTCCACCATCTCCCACCTGTCCGCTTTGGTGGCAGGAGTTGCCGCATGGCATCCCAGTCGGTATTCCGGGCTTCGGGGGCATAGTCCGCCATCCGCTTCCGCCAGGTCTCTTCGTAGCCGTTTATCATAGCTCGTTCTCTTTACCCGGATTTACCGCCCGGTAATATCCCTGCAGCGTTTCCCGCGACTTCATCAGCCGCCAGCGGCTGGCCGTTTCGGTGATGTTCAGCTCGGTAGCCACTTCCGCGTGGGAATAGCCATCGAATACCACCAGGCTAAACACGATTCGCAGGTGATCGGGCAGTCGGTCCAGTAGCTTGATGATGTCCTCCACGGCGAGCTGATCGAGCGCCCGGTTCGGCACGGAGACCGGCCAGACGAAGTTCTTATCTACCACCTTGCGCTGCTCCCGGGCCTGATCGCGCAGGTGACTGAGTGCCTGATTGCGCACGATAGTGGCCAGCCAGGCTTCAAAAGCCCCTTCCCCGCGGTAATCGTCCAGGGCCCCGAATATCTTCAGCATCGCCCGGTTCAGCACCCCTACAGACTCGTCCCGGTCGCCCAGATACCGGAGGCAAATGGGCAGCAGCTTGGGAAAATAGCTGCGGTAGAACTGCTCCTGCGCCCGCCGCTCCCCCCGCAGGCAGGCTTTGATCAGGGCGTCATGGGGCGAAGTGGGGGTCAATGGATGGTGGGTAAGTCCGTTCACTTATCCTGACGCAGATTCAGGTACAGTCGTGAGTAACCAAACCAAAAATTACTAAATCAACCGACAACCCGACAATATGGCGCCGGAGCGCAGGTGGAAAGCCCTCCACAAAATATTTATTCCGGTAATCGCAGAGTATTCGCCTTCACCAAGCGTCTTCACAGGCGATGTTCTACTCCACCACCGTTCGCTGGCAGGAAATTTACGACCGGTACCTCACCGAACTACAGGACTTTGTATCCGCTCGGCTGGATAACGATGAAGCCCAGGATATTCTTCAGGATGTCTGGGCGGCCCTATCTACCGAATTGGATGTACAGCAGCTCGACAATCCGCGTGCCTGGCTCTACCGGGTCACCCGCAACCGGTTGAGCGATCACTACCGTCGACAATCAGCACGCCCGGCTTTCCTGGATCTCACCGTGGCGGATCGGGAGGAAGCAGCTGCCGCGCCCTACACCTCGTTGCAAGAGCTGCGTGACGAGATCGAGGAGGCAATAGCCGCCTTACCGGCCAAACAGCGGGAAGTGTTCGTGCGCAATGCCGTAGCGGGTGAGACCCTGCGCGAGATCGCCGAGGACCTTGGGGTACCCCTGAAGACCATCATCTCCCGTAAGGGGTACGCCCGCCAGCGCCTTCAGGCTAATCTGCGCGAACTTTATGATGATTATTTCGGCGTTGGATAAAGTAATCCCCGAAACCCTACGACTACTATAGCATAATCAAACAACGAATAATGCACCAATCCATGCACCAACAACAAAGTTCTGGCCGCGGTCGGAAGAAACAGCGTCCACAGTACGGGCCCCGGCGGCCTAAGCACAACGTTCCGGTAAATATTGAACACACCGACGGCGGCTTTGAAGCACGCGTATTCTGTGTGGGCTTCCCGAAGGACCGGATTCAGATCACGCTCACCAATAACGTGATATACATAAACGGAACGCGGGATCCGCAGAATTCCGAACCGGACTTTATGCTGCAGGAATACCCCGTCAAGTCCTTCGAACGCTGGTTTGA
>JBASAV010000490.1:0-6983 GCA_049650785.1 Lewinella sp.
AGCCGGATGATTTGCCCCGTTTCCGGAAAGTGGGTCCGGGAGACGTAGACTATCGGCTGTTTTGACCACCGAACGCAGGTATGTAGCAATGATTTCTTCATCGTCCGGCATGTAATGATCGGCATACCTTCCCGGAAAAGGTCTTTTGCCAAGCTGGGCCAGCAGCGTTCCGGCAGTGAAAAACAATAGGCAAATTATAAGAAAGGAGGTTTTGGACCGTGACAACATAAGTTGGGAGTAAGTGCATCGAATTCGTTTAGCAAGCGTAACGCATGCGTTGCAAGCTCCCAAGTCAGAAGGATTAACTTACCCCCCATGGAAACGATCACCCTTTCCGGGCTTACCACCTTCATTCGCCGTGTCTTCGCGCTCAACTTACCCGAACCCATCTGGCTTTCGGCCGAGCTAGCCCAGGTCAGCGATTCTCGAGGACACATGTGGCTGACCCTGGTGGAAAAGTCGCAGGAAGACGACGCCGTGGTCGCCCAGATGGAGGCCGTGATCTGGGCCAGTACCCGCAAGAAGATCACCAAAGCCCACACGGCTAAAATGGTCAGGGGAGTCCTGCAGGAGGGCATGTCCGTCCGGCTCCGGGTAACCGCCAGCTTCCACGAACGCTATGGCCTAAAACTTGTCGTAGAGGATTTGGACCCGGAGCACACCATCGGCGCGCTGGAGCAGCGCCGACAGGCTACCCTGGCGGCACTGAGTGCTGATGGCCTACTCGACCGGAATGCCCGCAAGCCACTACCGCCGGTCCTGCAACGGCTGGCAATCATCAGTTCCGAAACCGCCGCCGGACTGGCCGACTTCCAACGCCAATTGTCGGAAAATACCTACGGCTATGTATTCCGGCAGGAGCTTTATCCGGCCGCCATGCAGGGCGCAGCCACCGCGGAGGAAATTACCACCCGACTGCGCCAGATCAAGCGGCGGCGATCCGAATACGATGCCATCATCATCGTGCGGGGCGGTGGCGGGAAAACCGATCTGGCCGCCTTCGATGACGAGGCGCTCTGTCGGGCCGTAGCGGACGCTCCATTACCGGTACTGGTGGGAATCGGGCACGAAATAGACGATACCGTACTGGATCGGGTCGTTCACCGGAGCCTCAAAACACCGACGGCCGTGGCGGCCTTTCTCGTCGATCAGTCCCTGCAGGCGGAGATGCAAGTGCTGCACCTTGGCCGCATGATCTTCGCACAGACCAGTCGGATAGTACACTCGGAGGGGGAACGGCTGAATCGTGTAATGACCCTCGTTGATCGAAATTCTCGGCAGGTTCTGCAGGCTGCTTTCCTGCGCACCGGCGCCATGGAGGAAAAATTGAAGCGCTTGCGCGAAGAAGCTTTACGCACTGCGCACGTAGAACTGGATCACGCGGAAAAGCTGCTCACCGCCCTCCGCCCCGAAACGACCCTGGCCCGTGGTTATGCCATGGTGGTCCAGGACGGTAAATTGATCACCGACGCGAAATCCCTGCAAGTGGGGGAAGTGGAAGTCCGCTTACGCGATGGAAAGGCCCGACTACGCAAAGATTAGCGTCCGAAGCCGATGGACTTCTTACCCTGCTTACTATTGCGGTAGAGCTCGGCCATCCGAATAGCCGTCACGGCGGCCTCTACGCCCTTATTGCCGTGTTGGCCACCGGCCCGGTCCAGGGCCTGTTCGTGTGAATTGGGCGTCAGGACGCCAAAAATGAAGGGCTGACCCGTAGCGATGCTGAGATTGACCAGGCCCTGGCTGACGGCATTGTTGATGTACTCATCGTGCTTGGTCTCGCCCTTGATCACGCAACCGAGGCAGATCACCGCATCGAGTTTCTCCCGACCGGCTAGCATCCGGGCGGCAGCGGGCAACTCGAAGGTGCCGGGTACCTGTACGGTATGGATCTTATCCTCGGTGGCTCCGTGCTTCTGCAGGGTCTCGAAGCAACCGGCGTAGAGCGCGTGGGTAATGTCGGCGTTCCAGTCAGCTACCACGATGCCAAATCGCATGGGCGTGGCGTCGGGTAATTTCGTTTCGTCGTACGTACTGAGATTCTTATGTGCGGAAGCCATGGGCTATTTTTCTGGGTATACAAGCCAGCCGGTCCACCGGTTGCCTTATCTATTCGTTCCCGAAGGGGAGCCGATCCACGTCGACATTGCCGCCGGTAAGAATGACGCCGATCTTCTGCTTGCGAAAGCGTTCGGGATTTTTCAGGATAGCCGCCAGTGGCACCGCGCAGCTAGGCTCGACGATGATCTTCATCCGCTCCCAGATCAGACGCATGGCGGCGATGATTTCCGCCTCCTCCACCAGAAAGATCTCTTTGACGTAGCGGTGGATGATGTCGAAGGTTCGTTCGCCCAGGTTGGTGCGCAGTCCGTCCGCCACCGTTATGTTGACCGGATTAATTTCTATCCGCCCGCTCAGGATACTGCGCGCCGCATCGTCCACCGCGGCCGGTTCGGCGGCCACCACCACGGCTCGGCGGCTGAAGTAACGCCCCGCCAGTGCGGTACCCGAAAGCAATCCGCCGCCGCCAACCGGCGCAATAATGATGTCGAGCACGACATCCGAATCCTCGATGAGCTCCATGGCACAGGTAGCCTGTCCCGCAATCACCCCGTAGTCGTCAAAGGGATGAATGAAGGCCGCTCCCGTGCGACTTACGACGGCGTTCAGTGCGGTCTGCCGCTCGTCCGGCGTATTGTTGCAGAAGGTGATCTCGGCCCCGTAGCCCTTAACGGCCGCTACCTTGACCCGGGGGGCATCGTGTGGCATAACGATGTAGGCCGGTACCCCAAGCAGCTGCGCTACCCGGGCTACTGCCTGTGCGTGGTTGCCGCTGCTGTGGGTCGCCAGTCCCCGCTCCCGTTCCTCCGGGAGTAGACGCAGGGCGGCCGAGGCGGCTCCGCGCATTTTGAAAGCTCCGATGCGCTGGAAGTTTTCGCATTTGAAATAGAGGGACGCCCCGGCAATTTCATCAATGCTGGCATTGGTCAGTATCGGGGTGCGGTGCACGAAAGGGTGAATGGCCTCGTGGGTGACCAGCAGGTCGGCCTGATTGGGGACCTGGTCTAAGGGGGGGAGTTCGATCATGCTACTGGTGGGCGAGCCAAGTGGTTACTTCCTCTAACCAACCGGCTACCGGGCCGGAGCGTTCTCGCGCCGAACCGAATCCGTGACCGCCGGTGGCATAAATCCGCAAATCGGCGGGAACACCCTGGTCTATCAGGGCACGGTAGTAAGCGAGCGAATTTTGCGGGGGCACGCCCGTATCGTCGGAGGCGTGAATAAGCAGCGTAGGTGCGGTCAGGCTATCTACGTTTTCCGGCAAGTTGTAGTACGCTAACGCTTCGTCGCTCGGTTCCGGTCCCAGCAGGTTGAACTGACTGCCGGCGTGGCCTTGTCGCTCGCGATTCATGAGCGTCACCGGGTACACGAGAATGGTGAAGTCGGGTCGGCTGGAAACACCCGCCACCTCCCGGGTATGCACCGAGGCAGACCCGCTCAGGTGACCGCCGGCGGAAAAGCCCATGATCCCGACCTTATCACCGGCATAGCCCAGCGAGTCGGCCAGCCTACGAATGTGTATCAACCCTTCCTGCGCATCGGATAGCGCAGCCTGTGATTTACACGCTCCGGATAAGTGCATCGGTAGCCGGTGGCTCAGGATGAAGGCGTGGTAGCCACGAGCGCTGAGGATGCGGGCAATGTCGACCCCCTCGTGGTCCCAGGCTTCGAGGGCGTAGCCGCCGCCGGGTACGATCATGACCGCCTTGCCGGTGCTGGCCCGGGGTACCGGGGCGTAATAATGCAATTGGGGTATGCGAACGTTGGTTACCAACCTGCCATTGATGGAGTCGTTTCTCTCGGAAGAAGCCTCCTCCGTCAGGCAGGGCACGGAGCCGGTATACACCGGAAGAATCGTATCCTGACCCGCTAGTGTTACACTTACCAACAATAGCAGGAGATACAGGGATCGCATAGTTTATCTTTTGGTGTACCCGGTTTCGGTACGTTCGAGTACGTAAGGTCCGACAAATCCCAGATACTCAGCCTGCTCGCGTACGTATTCGGCCTGTTCCAGCGTATCGAGCTGGTCGATGAAGAAAACGGTAAGCGCCCCCCTTTTTTCCGAGCCAAGGACGCCCAGTTGCCAAGCTTTTTCGCGACTAAAATTCTCGGGACGGCTAAAGGCACCCAGCTGCACCCGGTAGGCGTTCCCGGTCGAGGCCGGAGTTTTCATCACCGGTACGCTGGTGGCGGGCGCGGGAGCCACAGCGGATTCCGCTACGGGCTGACTGACGGGGGCGGAAGACGGCTCATTCGTGCCCGGTAGGAACTCCACTACAAAACTGCCGGAATAGCCTTTGCGCCGAGCCTCCTGGGCGGCCTGCTCGGCCTGGCGACGACTTTGAAAGTAACCGATGCGGACCCGACGCCGGTTGCCGTCGCGTTCAACCTGCAGTTTTCCCAGGTCGCTGACGTTGCTGTAGTCCGTCATGCGGGGATCGACCAGTAGACTGGCGATCTGCACGCCAAAGTTCCCTCGCGGTTGACCACCCGCAGAATTGGCGGTCGCCTCTGCCACCTGGCGCCTCGAAAGGCCGGTCGTACCAAATATTTCCGTTTGCTCCGTGTCCTCGGTGACCACGTCGAAGACCAGCGTTTCGTATCCTGGTGCCTCTACGGTGACTTCGTAATCGGTGAAGGGCTCGACCGATGCGTAGTACGCCCCATAGCTATCACTCCAGGTGGAAGCTTCCTGGCCGGTACTTTTCTTGATGACCATCACGTCCGCATCGATGACCGGCTCCCCGGACGTGACGTCCGTTAAGTAGCCCCGCATCGTACTCAGTGTGGGGGGCCTGACGGGCAATACACCGGCCTGCGTAGGAGCGGCCGGGCCGCTGGTCGATAGGTCGGTACCCTCCTCTGCCGTTGTGTTGAGGGCGGTCACTTCCTCCTCGGGCATGATGTAGTAAATGTCTTCCTGGCCGCCGGAGAATCCGATACGGTTGGAAGTCACGTAACCCGTCCGGGTATTGCGGTCAAAAATCAGACCTATATCGTCCCGGCTGCTGTTGATGGCACTTCCCAGATGGTATAGCGTGATGGGTTTTCCCGCGGCAAGTTGCGCACGAAAGGCATCGTATCCGCCCAGCCCGTGGTGCCAGTTGCTGGAGAAAAAAAGGCTGTGTCCGTCAGCAAAGGGGGTGATCTCGTCGCCGCGGCTATTGACCACCGGTCCTACGTTCTCGGGGATGGTTGGCCACTGGCCGCCATCCAGTCGGGCCAGGTAGATATCGTAGCCGCCGTAACCACCGGGACGGTTGCTGGCGAAGTATATGGTCTGTCCGTCGCGACTGAAGGTACCGTAGCCCGTGCTGTAATCGCTTCCGTTGAAGGGAAGCGGGCGTACGTTACTCCACATGCCGTCTTCATTGACGTCGGCGATCATCAGGCTCAGGGTAGGGCCGGCCTCGGGTATGATGCGCGTGCCGGCGGTGAAGTTGTTGCGGGTAAACACCACGCGGCGCCCGTCGGGACTATAGTGGACCGGTCCGATTTGGCTACCATCGGTGGTCACGTAGCCGAAGGTCAGCATCGTGGGCTCACCGAGCGTTCCATCGGGCATGACCTCGGCCAGGTAAGGTCGGCTGATGACCACACCGGCAAAGTCCGGGTGGGTCCGGCCGCTGTTGAATAGCAATTTGCCCTCCTGCGGAACGCTGGCGCCAAATTCCGGGGTTTCCGTGTTGATGGTGAGTTGCTTGGCCACGAATCCGGCAGTCTCTTCCCGCTGTCGCAGGGCGAAGGTGGCCCCGGTGATAAAGTGATTACCCACCGTGGGGTCTTCCTCGCGCGCGTAAGCCTGATAAAGCAGCTGCGCGCCCTGATACATGCCAAGCCCCCGCAGGGTATGCGCGTAGCCGAGCAGCGTGTTCGGCTGCACCTTGCGGTCTTTCATAGCGAGGCTGTAGTAGATCCGGGCCGTATCCAGTTCGTTGACCATGCGGTAGGCTTCGGCGATCTGCGCCAGGGCATCGTAGTCGTCGGGGCGGTACACCAGTGCGCGCTTGAAGCTTTTGATCGCCGTATGGTAGGCGCGCAGTTCCAGTTCTTTTTCCGCCGCCTGCATTTCACTACGAAACTGTGCGGCAAGCGGCCAGCTTAGAACAATCGCTGCTCCGCAGAGCAGCACCCGAATAAGTTTGTCCATACGACTAAGGTAAGCGTCAACACCAATTCCAAAAGACCTCCGGCGGAAAGTTAGGGCGGCAAGCGCAGGAAGCGTGTAGGTCAATGAACCAAAAACATTTGGTACCAGTAACCCTTGCATGCCAAACAAACTTCCCCCAGTGGACGACAGGCCGATGATCGTGACGGCCTGGATCGATCCGGAGAACCTTGACTTATTTAACCGGCTACGGGACGGGTTATTTCCCGCGGACCGCAATTATTTGTCCGCACATGTAACCTTATTTCATCACATCCCCCCGGCTGTGCGTCAGGACTTTATAACCTTTTGCCGGGACAACTTCTCCCGCACCCCGTCTCTCCCCATGCGCGTCAAGCCCCCCTTCCTGCTCGGACGTGGTGTTGCCTACCCGGTTGACTGCCAGGAGCTTAGCGATATCCGCGCACGGTTGCGCAGGCAATACGCCGGGGTACTCACCTCCCAGGACGACCGCGCCTGGAACCGGCCCCACATCACGGTACAGAATAAGGTGGACCCCCGGGAAGCGAAGCAGACCCTGAGTCACCTGAAGCCCCGGTTCCAGGAGTGTACCATCGAAGTGGTCGGCTTATCCTTCCACCGGTACGACGGAGGACCCTGGCACCTCCTGGACCGGCTCACCTTCGGAGGTTCGACCGCTTGAGGTCGTTCCCGCCCGGGAATCGGCGTACGACCGCCGAAGAATCGGCTACCTTTGTCGAAAAGAAGCCCCATGACCGTAGACGATGACCTAGTATTACGCCTGGCTGAT
>JBASAV010000491.1:0-3147 GCA_049650785.1 Lewinella sp.
TGCCCCGGCACGGATTCGCTTCATTAAGGCACGAATGAACACGGATTTGGCTGCGCCGCTACGTCGTGGTTAGCCGCAGTAAAGTCAGATTCCACGGACTTGGACGGCCTATGGGCCCGTCACGGACAATCATCCGAACCGTGCACACGCCTTTCGCCCCACGCCACTACCAGCAGCCTAACCAATCCCAAACAACCACCCCCAATCCCGGACGCCTGCGCCAGCCAAATCAAAAATCCAAAATCAAGAATCAAGAATCAAGAATCCCCCCGTTGCACCCAAAACAAACGCACAAACCGCTGACGAAGCCAGCCACCAAAAGACTAACTAACCACCACATCCCACTTCCGCACCCACCACTTCGTCACCAGCCCCTTCATCACGTAGGGATCTTTCCGGGCAAAATTCTCCGCCACGTCCTCGGAATTTCCCTTAAACACCAACGCCGCACCGTCAGCGGGATCGTACGCTCCGGCCATCACCAATTCGCCGCGTTCGCGGAACTCATTAGCCAGGCGAAGGTGCTGGTCGCGGTAGGGTTGGCGCTTTTCAACGTAGCCCTCGATGGTGTCGTAGAAGAGTAGGTAGTAATTCATGATTTTTTGGTTGTCGGTTGTCCGTAATCAGGTGTCGGTCGTCGGCCGGTCATCGGATGTCTCCCAATGTCTCCACCCCCATAGATCGCCCAATCCCCGCCAAAGTTTACCCACCGAACAGCCGGGTTTTCACGATCTCCCGGTAGCTGCCGCCGATCGGAATCAGGGCTTCGCCAATGCGTAGCTGATTGCCTTCCAGTGCCTCCACCCGGTCGGTAGCAACAAGGAAGGATTTGTGAACGCGCAGAAATCGATCGGGCAGTTCGTCTTCCAGTTGTTTGAGGGATCCGAGGCTTAGCGTCCGGCCCTTGTCGGTATGATAGGCCACGTATTCCCGCATGCTTTCGATGTAGTAAATCTCGTCGTGGGGAATGCGGTAGGTCTTGCGATCGGCACGGACCAGCTGGTAGGTGGTTTCTTTTTGCGCCGGAGCGCTGGAATCGGGCACCTTCGGGAAACGATAATCCCGTGCCTTATTAACCGCCACCACGAAGCGTTCGAAGGGGAACGGCTTGAGTAAATAATCTACCACGTCCAGCTCGAATCCTTCCAGGGCGTATTCCGACTAGGCTGTCGTCAAGATCACCGCTGGTGGTTGCCGCAGGGTACGCAGGAAGTCCAGTCCGGTCATTTGCGGCATCTGAATGTCGAGAAAGAGTAGGTCGACCGTTTCGTTTCGAAGCAGCTCCATCGCCGCCACGGGATGGGACGCCTCGCCGGCTACGCGGAGTCCGGGCAACCGCTCGCAGTAGCTGCGCACCAGCCGGCGGGCCAGCTCTTCGTCGTCTATAATGACACAGTTGAGTTCGTTCACCGTACCCGAAGTTGCAGGTGAACGGAAAAGTGCTCGGTTCCGGCATCGACCTCCAATTTGTGACGATCCGGGTATAACAAGGTCAATCGCTTGCGGACGTTCTCCAGACCGATACCCCCTGCCGCATCAACGGGAGAGGGGATCGGCGGTACGCTGTTGTTGACGACCAGGTCGATCGTTTGATCGCCGGTAGAGAGAGTGATCTCGATAAACCCGCCTTCCAGGTCCTCCACCCGGCTGTGTTTGTAGGCGTTTTCCACAAAGGGGATGAGCAAGAGCGGGGCTATGGGCAAACGGGGGCGGCTTTCGTCCAGGCTGACCCGTACGTTGAGGCCACGGCTGTCCTTCAGTTCTCTCAGCGCGATGTAGTTGCGGATGTAGTCAATCTCCCGTTGGAGCGGAACGGCCTCGATCTCCGAATCGTACAGCATATACCGCAACATGGCGGACAGCTTAAGGAGGCTTTCCGGAGCCTTCTCGTCCTTCAGCAGGGTCAGCGTATAGATATTATTGAGGCTGTTGAAGAGGAAGTGTGGATTGACCTGGGACTTCAGGAACTTCAGCTCCGTGACCACCTGCTCCCGCTGGGCCTGAATCACTTGCTTTTCCTGAAAGCCGGCGTAGCGCATCACGTCGATGAGCGTGGCTCCGATGACCGAGGTGGCCAGGGGAAGGAGATTACGTAGGGTACCCGAACCCAGATTACGGGTGCGTGAAAGTCGTTCGTACAGCACGGGGAAGCGACGTCCGGAGAATTCAATGTTCTGCAAGACCAGCGTAACGACGATCAACAGACCGATCGCCGCCAGCGCGTATCCCCCCCGACGGCCGCGGAAATACAGGCCCGGCAGGAGAACCGACCCATTGATAAACACCACCAATCCGATAGCCAACAGGAGTGGGAAAAGCCGCCGGAAATAGCGGAAGGGCGCATCGAAGCCTCCACCGACGATCAGAAAGACCACCGCCCACAGACCCACCCAAGCCAGGGCCTGGAGGGTAATTCGCGCTAGGTCGGGTCGTTCCATCCCGGCAAAGGTCGGCCAATCGAACCACCGGTGAAAGCACATAGCTGCCCGTTCATTGATGAAACCGCCCCGTTCGTTGATAAAACTTGAGGCGGGGCGGTGGAAGACTCACCTTTGTAGTACAGTCAACCGAAAGAGGCTGCGTTATTCATCATCCAAAACCAAATCCTTATGAAACCTACTAAAGCGATCCTATTCTCTCTTCTCTTCGTTGTGGCCACCGGCGCCGTCACCGCCCAACGCGGCGAGGACCGCGACCCCGCCGAACGCATCGAGAAGCAAACCGAGCGCCTGGCTACCGTGCTGGAGCTTAGCCCCGAGCAAACCGAAAAAGTACAAGCCATCAACGAATCGTTCGCCGGGGAGGTAGCATCCGCCCGCGAGGATCTCCGGAAAGAGCGGGAAAGCATGCGCCAAACCGTAAAGGCCGCCGCCGAGAAGCGAACGGCTGAAATGAAAGCCCTGCTGACGGAAGATCAGCTAACGAAATTCGAAGCCCTGCAGGAGAAGCGCAAAGAGCGCATGGAAGAGCGCACCGGTGAGCGGGGTCGCCGCGGCGAAGGCCGTCGGGGACGCGACCGCAACTGAACGCCGTTGCCTTGATCGCTGAAAGTCTACAGCCCGGAGCATTCGCTCCGGGCTGTTTCTGCTTCCTGCGCTCCGGCGCCCAAAAAAACTTTTACGCGCCTTCCTTGTCCTAATTGGCTAA
>JBASAV010000492.1:0-3357 GCA_049650785.1 Lewinella sp.
GTCCCGCGCCGATCGTTACCAGTTCCACGATTACTACCTGGTTGATGATTTATTGGAAGATCACCACCGTATGGCCCGGCAGGCCGTACGCGACTGGGTGAAGGCAGAGGTGAGCCCGATCATCGAGGATGCCGCTATGCGGGGCAAGTGTCCGACGCACCTGTTCAAGGGGCTGGCTGAGGTCGGCGCTTTCGGACCCAGCCTGCCCGTAGAGTACGGCGGCGGTGGCATGGATGAAATCGCCTACGGGGTGATCATGCAGGAACTGGAACGCTGCGACAGTGGCCTGCGCTCCATGGCTTCCGTGCAGGGTAGCCTGGTGATGTACCCGATCTACAAGTACGGTTCGGAAGAACTGCGCAAGAAGTACCTGCCAAAACTTGGTAGCGGCGAGTTCATCGGGTGTTTCGGACTTACCGAACCCGATGCGGGATCCAATCCGGATGGTATGCTGACGACCATAAAGGACGACGGCGACGCCTATCTGCTCAACGGGGCGAAGATGTGGATCACTAACAGCCCCATCGCCGACTTAGCCGTCGTGTGGGCCAAGGATGAGGATGGAAAAGTCCGCGGCATGGTCGTCGATGCCGATACGCCGGGCTTCTCCGCACCCGAAATTCACGGCAAGTGGAGCCTGCGGGCCAGCATTACTGGTGAACTGGTATTCGAAAACGTCCGCGTACCGAAGGAGAACGTGTTCCCCGATATTCGTGGTTTGCGCGGTCCCCTCAGCTGTCTGAGTAAGGCCCGTTACGGCATTGCCTGGGGAGCGATCGGGGCAGCTCTTGACTGCTACGATAGTGCCCTGCGGTACGGCCTCGAGCGCGAGCAGTTTGGTAAGCCGATTGCCGGGTTCCAGTTACAGCAGAAGAAACTGGCCGAAATGATCACCGAGATCACGAAGGCCCAGTTACTAGCCTGGCGCCTGGGCACCCTGGCCAACCGGGGTGAAGCTTCCCCCGCGCAGATCAGCATGGCCAAGCGAAATAACGTACACATGGCCCTGGAAGTCGCCCGGGAGGCCCGGCAGATTCACGGCGGTATGGGGATCACCAGCGAATACCCCATCATGCGCCACCTGATGAATCTCGAGACGGTGCTGACCTACGAGGGTACCCACGACGTACACCTGCTGATTACCGGACACGACATCACCGGCATCAATGCCTTTGGATAGGTAGTTGCCACTGCCGGGTTATTTCGTCCGCATTCTAATCGGGATGCCCGAAATTGGGGTACGGACATACTACTTTCCTATCTCTTGCGTAACTATTGGGTTTCGTACGAGCTCTAGATGAGCGATCCCAAAATACTATCCCTTGAAGTCCGAATTGCGGTGGCTCTTCGTTTTCCTGCTATGCGCTAATTGTCTCTCCGCCCAGTACGTACCTCCGTTGAGCGGACCCTTACTGATCACCGGTACCTTCGGTGAACTACGTAGTAATCATTTTCACGGCGGACTTGACTTTCGGGGAGCGATCGGGACACCGGTGCGGTCGGTGGCGGACGGCTACATCAGCCGGGTCACGGTTTCACCCGGTGGATTCGGTCAGGCGGTATACGTCAGCCATCCGGACGGCATGCGAACCGTTTATGGTCACCTGGAAGTACTCACTCCGGAAATCAAGGATACCATACGCTCGCTACAGTACGAAACGGAATCCTTCGCTATTGACTTTCGGCCCGATTCTACCGCCTTTCCGGTAAAAAGTGGTGAGGTGATCGGTGGGGTAGGGAACCGGGGCTTCAGTTTTGGGCCCCACCTGCACTTTGAAGCCTGGGACGCGGCCACCGAAACCCGACTTAATCCCCTTCTACTGGGATTTAACGTAGCCGATACCCGGAAGCCCAGCGTAAGCGCGATCCGGTTTTATCGGTTGCGCGCCGATGGGACCGTGGCGGACTGGGACACGTACTCCGTCTCCGGCGCCGAGTTGCCGGATACCATCGTCGTAAACGGCCCCCGAGTCGGGGTGGGGATGAAGGTCATTGACCGGCAGAATGCCATGCCCAATCGTAACGGGATCTACCGGGCACGCCTGTCCGCCGATTCGGTTGATGTCTTTTCCTTTGCTTACGATCGCATACCCTACGTGAAATCGAGGTACGTCAATGCCCTTACCGACTATGCAGAATATAAGCGGGACCGAAACTGGTACTACCTGCTGTACGCTTCGCTACCCGAGGCTAAATTTTGGGTCCAGCCCGATAGTTCGGCCGCATCCGGTATCCTGAATCTGAACGAGAATCCCGTGCGGGAGGTCGAGATCGTAGCGGCTGATTATGCTGGTAATGAATCGGTGTTTCACACCGTCCTGAAGTACGCGCCCACCACGGAACAGGATGACCGGACGGGCCACCAGTACTTTTTACCGCAGGGGGAAGAGAGTATCGTTGATACCGCCGGCCTGCGCCTGGAATTCCCCGCTGATGCCCTGTATACGGATCTGAAATTTCACTACGTACGCCTTCCAGAAACGTCGGCGGGCTACCTGAGTGACGTGTTCCAGCTTGAAGACGAGGAGACAGCCCTGCACGGAAGGGCGACCCTGTACATACCGGCTAGTGGACAGCCCAGTAAGGAGTTGCGGCGAGCGGCCTATATAGGTCGGTGCAACCAGGACGGTAGTTACAGCAGCGTAGGTGGAACGTGGACGGACGACAACCGCATGGTAGCGGAGATCGGCACGTTTGGCGATTACGCCATTTTGATCGACACCGTACCCCCGCGAATCCGTATCCGGGATTTCCGCACGGATCTTCGCAACCGAAATTCCTTCAGCCTCCTAATCGACGACGCAGTTGGTGGCGGGCTTACTTACCGGGCCACGGTGGACGGGAAGTGGATACTGATGGAGCACGACGCTAAATCCGGCACGCTTACGCATGAGCTGAGTGATAGCCGTATTCCAACCGGTGGGAATCACCAATTCTGGGTACGCGTTACTGACGCACGCGGAAACAGTACGGAATTCGAGCGATCGTTCCGGAGATGAGCCGACCGTTACGACTACGCCGTTAAGCGGGGCCGCTGGGTATTGTATCGGACAAAATTAGTTGCGGGCGTTACGCCGCTAAGCGCGAAACCAAATCATTTATCCGATGCAGACTGCTACGGTCTATATCGTAATGAATAAACTTGCCTTTACGCTCTCGAACGACGATATCCGCCTTTCGCAAAATGGCTAAGTGCTGAGAAGCAACGGATTGCTCTACACGGAGATTGACGAAAATATCGGTGACGTTGAGACTTCCCTCATCGCAGAGCAATTGAATTATCTGCTGTCGAAGATCGTGGTTAAGGGCTCGGAGAATCAAGGCGGCCCGGTTGAGGGCTTCCGCATTGATTATTGG
>JBASAV010000493.1:0-1914 GCA_049650785.1 Lewinella sp.
ACCTATACCTGGGATTAGTACTGGCCCTAATCAGCTCTACGGTTACCGCTCAGCTTTCCGACGAGCAATCAGCCGTACTCAGCCAAATCGAGCGCCAGGCCGACGACTACTTTGCCGTAGCCAAACAGATCTGGGACTTAGCGGAGGTAGGCTACCAGGAGGAAGAAAGCTCCTCGCTGCTGCAGGAATTACTGAAGGAAGAGGGATTTACAATCGAAGCCGGCGTAGCCGACATCCCTACCGCCTTCACGGCCACGTACGGTAACGGTGGACCGGTAATTGGTATTCTAGGTGAGTTTGATGCCCTTCCCGGCATTACGCAGACCGCAAGCGCCACGCGCGAAGAACGCACGGATGTTGAAGCCGGTCACGCCTGCGGGCACCACCTGTTCGGCGCTGGCTCGGCGGCCGCCGCGATCGCCGTGAAGAACTGGTTAGAGGAAAATAATAAGGCCGGCACGATCCGCTTCTACGGCACTCCGGCCGAAGAGGGCGGCTCCGGCAAGGTATACATGGTACGGGCAGGCCTCTTCGATGATGTAGATGCCGTGCTGCACTGGCATCCCTCCGATGGGAACTCGGCCGATGCGGCCTCCTCGCTTGCCAACAAATCAGCCAAATTCCGCTTCTACGGCATCTCGGCCCACGCCGCCGCCGCCCCGCAAAATGGCCGCTCGGCGCTGGACGGCGTCGAGGCCATGAATCATATGGTCAATATGCTGCGCGAACACGTGGAGATGGAATCGCGCATCCACTACGTGATCACCCGCGGTGGCGAGGCACCCAATGTCATCCCCGACTTTGCCGAGGTATTCTACTACGTCCGGCACCCCGAAATGGCGATGGTGGACGAGAATTTTCAACGGGTAGTCAAATGCGCCGAAGGGGCGGCCACGGGAACCGGTACGACCATGGACTTCGAAGTGATCCACGGTAATTATAACTTATTACCTAACGTGACGCTGGGGGAGTTAATGTTTCAGAATCTCAGCCTGGTTGGCGGAGTCGATTACGATGAGGAGGAACGGGCATTTGCCGAGTCTATCGTCAGCACCTTCGAAAATGCGGAGGAAGTCGATCTGTCCGAAGCGAAGAGTATTGAATCATTCGACGTAATTCGGAGAGGGCGCGGTGGCTCGACCGACGTAGGCGACGTGAGCTGGGCGGTTCCAACGGTTGGCCTGGGCACCGCTACCTGGGTGCCGGGCACCTCCGCCCACAGCTGGCAGGCCATTGCCGCGGGCGGTACGAGCATTGGTAAGAAAGGAATGATCGTAGCGGCTAAAACACTGACCCTTACCGCTATGGATCTGTTCGGCCAACCCGAATTGCTTGACCGGGCCCAGGCGGAACTGGACGAGCAGCGCGGCAGTGACTTCGTATACAAGGCCCTACTGGGCGACCGGGAGCCACCGCTGGACTACCGCAATTAAAAGGCGCGGGGGGCTACTGCTTGATCAGCCGTAGGGTCTGACGCCCCCGCTCGCCGGTCAGCAGCACCAGGTAGGTACCCCGGGGATAGTTTTTTCCGATCGTTACCGTCTGCGTTCCGGTCAGGTAGGTAGAGGCGGGCATTTGCCGCCCGTATATATCCAGTACGCGGAGATCCCGGACCGCTTCCGCCTGGCCGATGGTCAGCTGTGTGGCATCGGTAAACGGGTTGGCTCCGGCCACGACAGCGTAGTCAGCCTGGTCGACGGTAGGACCGAATGGGTTTCCGGAAAGGAAGTCTGCGGTGAGCGCGTCGACGGCGCCCTGGTCCACGGTGGCACCGGTAGCCCGGTCGAAGAGCGCAAATCCGTTCTCGCCGCCCCAGCCATTATCCCAGTACACAGGAATCAGGCCGTTGTCCCTGGCTTCCTGCACGATATAATCAAGGTAGTACGCCCGGGAGGCCAGGTGATCCGTCAGTTC
>JBASAV010000494.1:0-5151 GCA_049650785.1 Lewinella sp.
GGTCAACACGAGGGCATAAACCAGGGTAACCAGCCGGATTACCTTCCTTGTTTGTGGGTCAGATGCAAGCCGATGGCGCTTTGGTGGGTGCTCCGCCAATTTTTTAGGAAATTAATTGTCCGTAGGCCGCAGCGTCCAGCAAGCCTTCCCGGTCGTCGGGATCGGACAGCTCGATCTTTACGATCCAACCTTTTCCGTAGGGATCCTCGTTGACCAGCGTCGGGTTGTCACCGTCGCTTTCGTCTAGGGCGCTGTTGAATTCGATCACCTTACCGGCGACGGGCATAAAGAGATCACTGGTGGTCTTCACGGCTTCCACGGTACCGAAGACCTCGTTGCGATCCAGGGTCTCGCCCACCGTATCCACTTCTACGTAGACCAATTCGTCGAGCTGGTCCTGCGCAAAGTCAGTTATACCTACCGTGGCCGTGTTGCCTTCGATCAGCACCCACTCGTGCTCTTCGGTGTAGAATAGATTGTCAGGTACGTTCATCGGCTTATCGTTGCGCTTGCGCTTATTTGGTGTTTTGCGGTACTTGATTTCTCACCCATTCGCTGGTGACCGATTTCGGACGTTCCAGGGGCATGCCGAGGGCACGGCTCCAGATACCCGCGGCCAGTACGCCGAGTGCGCGGCTGACGCCGAACAGGACAGTGTAGTAGCTGAACTCACTGAATCCGTAGTGTACCAGTAGCGCGCCGGAGTGGGCGTCGACGTTAGGCCAGGGATTCTTAACCTTTCCGAGGGATTGCAGGATCGGAGGTACGACGTCAAAGATCTTCCAGACGGTCGAGATGAGATCGCTATCCTGAATGTATTGCTCCGCAAAACGGCGCTGGGCAACGAAGCGTGGGTCCGGTTCGCGCAGAACGGCGTGGCCGTATCCGGGGATCACCTTGCCCTCGTCCAGCGTCTGCTGAACGTAGGCTTTGATCTGCTCCTCACTTGGTGTCTTGGTACCCAGATTGTCGATCATCTCGAAAATCCACTTGATCACCTCCTGGTTGGCCAGTCCGTGCAGGGGTCCGGCCAGCGCATTCATACCCGCCGAGAAAGCAAGGTAGGGGTCGCTCAGCGTTGAGCCGACCAAGTTAACGGTATGGGCCGAGGCATTGCCGCCCTCGTGGTCGGCGTGAATGGTCAGGTACAACCGCATAAGGCTGCGGAAATCTTCGTCGTCGCTGCCGAGCATATGCGCGAAATTAGCGCTGTAGTCCAGGCTGGTGTCGGGCTCGATGTGTTGACCGTCCTTGAACGTGCGCCGGTAGATATAGGCGGCTACTCGCGGCAGGCGGGCGATGAGGTTCATGCTGTCTTCGTATACAGCGTCCCAGTATTCGGTCTTCGGAAGTCCTTCCGAATAGCGCCGGGAAAAGATACTGTCCGACTGCATGGCCATCACGCCGATCGTCAGCTGGGTCATGGGGTGGGTATCGGCGGGTAGGCTATCGAGGGTGGTGTATACCTGCTTGGGCAGATCGGAACGCTTATGCCATTCTTTCGTCAGCCCATTCACTTCTTCCTCGGTCGGGATCTCCCCGGTCAGCATAAGCCAGAAAAGGCCCTCCGGCTTCGGCTCGCCCTGGGGGCCGCTCGGTAGAGACTCTTTAATTTCCGGAATGGAAAATCCCCTGAACCGAATGCCCTTCTGAGGATCAAGCTGGCTGGTTTCCCAGAGCATCATCTTGATACCACGTGCTCCGCCCAATACCTGACTAAGTTTCACCTCGTCAGCTTTTAGATCACCGTTGGTCTTCGAGATACTACGGAGTTCCTGGTATAGCGGTAGGGCTTTATCGGCAAATTTCTTCTTGAGGGCTTCCATTGAATGGGTGGGGAATTAAAGTTTAGTGGTCTGTTCTGGTTGCATTGCTAACGTAACCGCAGGGCGAGGGTTTCATACCCTGCCCCGGTCCGATCGGCAAATAACGAAAATTCGCGGCAATGCACCCGGGCTTACGACTCCGCTGCTTTCTCCTCCGCGGGTTCCTTCATCCGCTCGCGCTCGCGCTTAGTTAGGTTTTCCTCTTCCTCGTCCTTTTCGTTGGCGTATAAACTACTCACCATCTTGCCCGGGTGAGCAATCAAGATGATGTCCCGCGCCGCCTGGTAAAGCAAGAGGATAATCGTGATCAGCATGCCACCGATTATCGCCGTATACACGAGAAGCACGTAGTATACGACATTGTAAAACCCGCCCAGCGACTCTTCCGCATTATTGATCGGCACGTTGAGCGTCATTAACAGGATCAGCGCGGCAATGAAAACGATCGCTGCAAAGCGGGCAATCCACCAAATCCGATTGTAGTGGTAGGCCTTTAATTTCCGATCCGTTTGCTGGCTGAAGGATAAGAGTGTCAGCATCAAAGCCAGGATCGTCGAAGTAGCGGTTAGCGATCCGCTGGCCGTGAATCGAAGCGTCGGCCGGATCTCCTGCAAGTTGTCGATGGCTTCCGCGTCACTGATCCCCCCCAGCAGGTAAGTGCCGAAAAAGATGATGATAGCGGACAGCGCTCCGCCCACCGCGGCGGACTTGATCAGCGGCAACGAGGAGTCAGACATAGAGAATTTCTGAATATTGAGAAGCATTCACTTACTATGCTACCCTATCCATCCCCGTATGTTCGGATTTAAAAATTGAAATTCTTGGGATCGCTGCCGAAACGCTTGCCCCGTTCCAGCTGATCGATGGCCTGCATGTCGTCTTCGGCAAGCTCGAAATCGAATAACTCGCTATTCTCCCGAATGCGTCCCTGGTTCGTGCTCTTCGGAATGACAATCACGTCGTTCTGCAGGCACCAGCGTAGCACAACCTGAGCGGCCGTCTTACCGTACCGCTCGCCGATCTCTCCGAAGAGCGACTCCTTCAGAAAGTTGCCCTGCATGAGCGGACTCCAGGCCGTGAGGGCGATGTTATTTTCGTCGCTCGCCGTAATCGCGTCCTGCTGGGCCAGGTAGGGATGGTACTCGATCTGATTTACCGCGGGTACCACGCTACCCCCCTGCAGGATTCGCTCGATGTCCGTTTCCATAAAATTACTCAGCCCGATGCTGCGCACCTTCCCGGACTCCAGCGCCCGTTCCAGGTCATTATATGCCTGCACGCTGCCCTCCACGGGCCAGTGTAGTAGTATAAGGTCGACGTAATCGACCTGTAACCGTTTCAGGCTTTCGTCCAGCGCGGCGGCCGTCCTCGACTGGCGGATATCGTCATTCCAGATCTTGGTGGTCAGCCATACGTTATCGCGCTCGGTACCACCCGATTTCAGGGCTTTGCCAACCGCCTCCTCGTTGTTGTAAATCCGGGCGGTATCCACGTGGCGGTAGCCAGCCTCCAGCGCCCAGTGGATGGCATCGATCGTTTCTTTACCGTTTTCGCTTTGCCACACCCCCAGTCCAAGGCTGGGCATCTCTAATCCGTTATTCAGTTTGGTCGTTGTCATGGTGGCTGTAACGCGTCCGCCACCGTCGGGTGTTTACGAGATCACGAATCCATCCGGGACAGGTAGCGCCCGAATCGCTTCATCACCCAGCTGTGGGTGGTTGCCTGGGTGAAGATGTACACGTACCAGGGCAGGGCGGGAATGAATTCGTGGATGGCCGAGATGATGAAACGGCCATCCAACACGCTGCGAAATTCCAGCCACCCTTTATCCACGCGTTTGGCTAGTAGGCCCCCTACAATGTAGAAAAGTTGGCGGTGGTCGTCGCTTCTGCTGGGGATAAATCGGAGTTTTAGCAAGGGGATCCCGACCAGCTGGAAAGTAGAATCCTCCCCCCTGGTTTGTACGCCAATCAATGCCCGGAAGAAGATCGGCAGCCACCGCTGATACAGCCGGGCCACGTAGGTAGCGGTGTGCCGGTGAGGATTGGGTAAACGTTGTACGCTGCGAACCGTGTTTTTCTCTTCGTCGGGCGGGGGTAGGCGATTCGGTAAAGCGGGCAGACTACCCTCGCCCGCTATCGCCAGCTGGGCGGCCTGGCGAAAGTTCTTCCGGTCGGGGAAGGCACGCAGCACCTCATTATCGGCGGCTACCATCCGGTGTTGCAGGCTCTCTATGAGCGGCTTGACCAGGTCGCGGGGCGATTCCGTGAATACGCTGACCCAGTAAATGGACAGCCCCGGGCTGAAAAATCGAACCGGACGGATAATCTTGCGCATGCCCCGCAGGTCGGCTACGGTCGCCAGCATTTCCATGTAGGTGGTCTTTTCCGAACCTCCGATATCAACGCTGCGGTCAAACACCTCGCTCCGGCCGAGCACGTAATCGATGATCCGTAGGGTGTCGTCCAGGGCTATCGGATGGGTGGCGGACTGACACCAGGCCGGACAGATCAGAACGGGCAGTCGAGATACCAGTTTGTCGATCATCCGGAAGGAGGATCCCCCCGCGCCTACGATGATACCGGCCCGTAGACTGGTCACGGGTACACCGGTCGAGGCGAGCGTGAGCTCCACTTCCCGCCGGCTGGCCAGGTGGCGGCTGTAGTTTTCGGGCGGCTCGTCATCCGGCAGGAGACCACCTACGAAAACGATTTGCTGTACTCCCTGATTTTTAGCCGCAATGGCGAAGTTGTCCGCTAGCAGTAGGTCGGTATCTTCGAAACTCCCCTGCGAGAGTCGCGCCGACGGGGCCATGGAATGTACCAGGTAAAGAGCGTAATCCGCTCCCCGGAGCCCGCTTTCGGTGGAAGTGATGGAGTACATCTCCACCTGCCGCCACTCCGCTTTCTCATACGCCGGATCGGGCTCCATAGCGCTGCGGCTGAGCGCCACGATGTGGTATTCTCGGTGATACCTTTCGATGAACCACCGGCCTAAGAACCCGGTAGCGCCGGCAATGACCAGTGTAGGCTTTTCCATGTCCTACCAACGGCATTGCGGCTTTCTTGTTAGCGTTTTTCCTGCGCTCCGCCGCAATAAAGAAAGGCGGCTGTCTAAAACCGCAGGTCCTCCACGTGGTAACCGGGAAATTCCGCGCGGTCGAACTGGAAATTATTCTCGGCGAGTTGAGCATTGCCGCGGGTACCGTCCAGGAAGAAGGTATAGCTACTCCCGTCGCGGCTGAAGGCCTTGACCGATACGATTTCCATCCGCTGGGCATCCACCAGTAACCGCAACTTGGTAAAGTCGCTTTCGTTGCGATCTA
>JBASAV010000495.1:0-2560 GCA_049650785.1 Lewinella sp.
GCTGCTGCTGCTGTGAGTGCCAGCTGCTCAGCGCCGCCGTCAATCCATTGAGCTGCTTCTCCAAATCGTTCGACTTGCCCGCAGAGTTCTTCGGTTCGACGACGTTCCTCAATTCCTGCGCCCACACCCCTTGCTCTGTAGCCCCATCGGTCGCATCACGGTCCTGCCCGATCACGCCCACGAGGGAGAGTGCATCGCTCCGACCACGGCTGGCGCGGATTTTCCCGCCGGGATCCTGCCAGAGGTAATCGCTCGCTCCTCTGTTCCCTCCGGGAACAACTCCAGCGGCATCAAACAGGCGACGCAAAGCCATTCGTTTGGTGCCATCAGCGTATACGACGGACACCGGGCCGAGGTGGGTAGGGTAGTGACCGACGCCACCTGGCATCACTTCATCAACGTAAACCTCATCGGGGAACACGATTCCGACGTCGACAACAACCGCTTCTCTGGGGAGCACCCCGCCAAGCAGCACGGCTTCCTGTACAGCGCCGCCGGACAGGCCCACCTGGCGCAGATCAAGCACTACTACGTGAATATCGGTGTCTGGCTAAGCCGCCCCACCCAGATCAGCTGCTTTAATAATCGGTTGACTTGGCAGTTGGCCTTCCACCACCGGGTACTGGAAGCTACGATGAACGACGCCCGCCTGGCACAGGACCGCGTCTCCACCGCGCTGATGTTCGAGATCGGCACCCACGCGCACGATGTATTGGGCCGAACCGCCGGGAAGTGCCGGCGATTAAGGCTCTATATCGACGCACTCTATCCGGAAATTCCGGACCTGATTCCCAGTATCGACCCCTGGGTACATCCCTTCAATCCGGAGCGCGAACCGGAAGTCCCCTGGTTCAATATCCAACCTCTTTTTGGTATCGTACTCGGCGGTGGTTTACTGGCCATTCGCGACCGGTACATGAACGATTTTTCACCGGACAAGGTCGAAGACGAGGAGCTGGATAAGGTGTTTCGGTCTGGCATACGTGACGGACTCAGAAGGGTGGACGAGAGCCTTAAGGGTAGCCTGTCAATCCTAGACGTTCTACGGCAGGAAAAGGATTAGTGCCGCGCGCATACCCTTTCCACGGACATAAACATTCCCCATTGCCTGCCGGTGATAAACAAAAGTATAGGTCCATTCGGCTATCGGGCCATTATCGATTTCCATGGTGATCTCGCGCTGTATAAACACAACTAGTAACGCAATCAGAAAGTACCCCCTCGGGAAACTGATGCGTGTCCGAACTTCATAGCGTAAGCTTGTGAGAGGCTAGCTCTCCTATGTTCTAATGCCTGAGCGCAGCCAATCCGCAACCAGCAAGCATTAACCTATCCACAACACCAATTTAAATAATCCTTAGCCAAATTCTCTCCGCCCGTCTACGAGCTTGTGGTCAAAAGGAATGGGGAGCATGCTACGCTGGTCGATCATCGTGATGCTGTTGGTGGGCTGCCGGTGGCCGACCGATCCGCTGGAACGGGAATTCCGCATTACGCTCCGGCAGGTGGAGAACCGGGAGAATCCGTCACGGCGGATGGTGGACCGCCTGTTGGCTGACTTTGATGCGGTTCAGGCGGTGGATTTTGCGCGTGCCCGCGCGCTCGATACCCTTTCCCGGGAAGGGGACTGGCCGGAACTATACATCCTGTATTCGGATATGCACGACCGGCTGGCCGCCATCGCAGCCTACCTGCCCCTCGGGGCCCCTACCAACTACCGGGGTGGCTACGCGCTCGAGGTCCTGGCTAGCCGGCGGGAAACTGCCCGGCTGGGCGCAGGGGATTACTACCTCGAGCTGGCCGATGCCGCTATCGACGCCGCTCGGTCGGGCAGTAAGCCGGCCGCCCGCGACGCGTATCATTACCTGGAACGGTCGCTTGATTACGTGCCGGAAGGCCGGCCCGAAGTAGGCCCGCTGCTCGCCGAGATGGCAGACCGCGGCACCGTGCGGGTGCGGCTATCGGTGACCGGGGACCAACAACTCGCAAGCCTGGCACAGGACATCGCCTACCACTGGAAGCCCATTAGGGAAGACTGGTACACGGTCGATTTCTACGACCACGGGCAGGTCGTGGATTACGAAGCGGCCGTGCAGGTAACCGACTACCGTACGGACGGCCCGTCGGAATCCACCTCCAGCACCACCTACAGCGAAGAGGTTCTGAACTACGTGGAGAAGAAGGAATACGAAGTACGGATCAACGATTCCACCGTAGTGATTAAGGTGAAGGAGATCGAGCACTTCAAAACGATTACGGCCACCGTGACGGAGGTACGGCAGGAATTTCACGTGACGGCCTACGGGGAACTGAGTGTCTTCCCTTCACAGAAGGGTGTCCGCGTTCCGCCGTTACGTGTGTACGGCAGGGAGGAGTGGGAAAACGAATACGAAGTTTGTAGCGGGGACCCGGATGCGCTGCCGCCCTTTACTTGCTCCGGGTTCAGCAGGTCTCCACCCAATACGGCCTATCTATTAGAAGATGCGATGGAAGACCTGCTCCTTGTATCGCTTCGAGAATTGCGGTTCCGTTACGCTCCCTGATGGCCTTTTTCCTGCGC
>JBASAV010000496.1:0-7441 GCA_049650785.1 Lewinella sp.
ACAATTACCAGCGCCTCAACGGTTCGTTCACGCCGAACGATATCGTCTCGTGGCCGGAAGATTACCTCAACGGCATCACCAACAACTCCGACGCAGTCACCGCCGCCATCGGTCTTCGCTACCGCCGCTCTGGCAATTCTGTACGCCTGCTGTTCGCCCAGGGTTTTCGGGCACCAAACGTGGACGATTTCGGTAAATTCCGGGAGCAAAGCGGCCGCGTCCAGGTACCCAACCCCGACCTCGGCCCCGAAAGATCCAACACCCTGGAACTCGCCTACGGACGACTCGAAGGTCCCTTTCGCTTCGAAGCCACCGCCTACGGGACCGTTCTCACCGACGCCGTCATCCGCCGCGCGGGTACCCTACCCGATGGCAGCGACTCCTTCGTCAGCCGCGGCGATACCCTCTACACCGATACCAACGTCAACGCCGAGCGCGCGCTGATCTACGGCTTCGACCTCGCCACGGCCTGGAACTTCGCTACCGGATGGGAGCTACACGGCCGCTTCAACTGGCTGCGGGGCGAACGCCGGCAGGAGGCCCCCGATGGTGACCTCGTCACGCTACCTCAGGACCACATCCCCCCGGCCTACGGCCAGTTCGGGATACGCTACGAACGGGGCCGCTGGTGGGCACGGGGCCGGGCGGATTTCCAGGTGCGTAAAGAGTTTGAAGACTATGCCGTCAACGCCATCGAGGGAACGGCCGCCACCGGCTACACCTTCGACCGGGTAGGCAGTGCCGACAATATCGAGCTCACTCCCTACGGCAAAGGGTCGCCCGGATGGTATACGCTTAATGCCTATGCCGGCTACGAATTTTCGGAGCGTCTATCCGTGCAGCTGAAGGCAGAAAATCTACTGGATCGTTTCTACTGGCGATTCGCCAGCGGCGTTGCCGCGCCGGGCATCGATCTGGGTATCGGCTTACGGTACCGGTGGTAATTAATCCTGCTTTGGACGGAGTATTCGGGCACCACCACCGGTAGGAAGGGATACGTTGCCCCTTTTCAGATCTTCCCGGATGGCTGGCTTCATTTTGATTTCCGCGTACTCGTTTAGCATATCTACGGCCCACTCTCGCAAGCGTGGATCCGGATCAGCATCTGCCAGAATATCGACGGCAATTTGAATGTAGTCCCGCTCCAAATTTTTATCACTGATGCCTGCCTGGATATCGTAACCAATGATCGCGATAACGATGGGTACCGCTATGGCCGATAACATTTTGACTACAGATTCCAGTGTTTTCATGACGTTGCTGATTGGGTGAGCGTCCGACCCGGGGCTCGATGGTTGATGGGGCCAAAACTCCCCCTGTTACGTCCGATCCTCGGATATAATTAGTAGGAAGGTCACCAGCATAGTTGTCAGCCTGCTACTCGGCAGCAAGACTAATCGGTTGCCCTCCAAGCATCACCCACTGTACGCTCCGCAACCGCGTAATGTCTTCCGTTGGATCCCCGACCACAACCACCAGATCGGCGAGTAATCCTGGGGTGATTCTCCCTAGGCGATCCGCAAGCCCCATCACATCGGCGTTACCCGAGGTAACCGAGCGCAACACCGCCAGGGGTTCCATCCCGTAATCCACCATCATCTCCAGTTCCCGCGCATTGTCGCCGTGCGAAAACACCCCGACGTCACCACCCGCCACGATTGTCACGCCGGCCGCGAGGGCGGCGGCGAAGGAGACACGCTTCTCTCGGATCCGCTCGGGCTCGGGGTCCGTGCCCTTTCGCCACCCACGGTACTGTAGAATGGCATCACCCACCGCCAGGGTCGGACACAGCGCTACACCCCGCTCGGCCATCAATTCGAATACTTCCGCGGTTCCGCCATCGCCGTGCTCGATCGTCGCCACGCCCGCCAGCGTAGCCCGGCGCATACCCTCCGCGGTGGCGGCGTGGGCCACGACCGGCCGGCCACTGCTATTGGCTACTTCCACGATCAAATTGAGTTCCTCCTGGGTGAAGGTGGGCCGGGCTTCCCCGTTCGGGCCCCAGCGGTAGTCGGCGTACACCTTGATGAGGTCGGCCCCGTGGCCGATCTGGTCGCGGACTACCCGGATCAGCTCGTCTCGGCCATCAGCTTCTTCGGCACCCAGTGGGACTTCCACCCCCTCCCGGAAGCCCTTCGGACCGTAACTACCCGAGGCTACGATAGCCTTACCGGCCACCAATAGGCGCGGTCCCGGAATCACGCCCTTTTCGATGGTCTCCTTCAGTCCCACATCCACGTAGCCGGCGCCCTCGGATCCCAGGTCCCGTACCGTGGTGAAACCGGCCCGCAGCGTACGTTCGGCGTGTATCCCGCCCCGGATCGCCCGCTCGGCGTAAGATTCGTTCAGTACCTGCTCGTTCCAGCCCACCTCGTTGTAGGGGTGGAGTAGCAGGTGGGCGTGCCCTTCGATCATGCCCGGTAGCAGGGTTCCTTCGGGGAAGTCCTGGACCGTACAACCCGTACCATCCACTTCGTTGGCGGGTCCAACGGCCGCAATAGTGTCGCCACGGACCAATACTACCTGGCCCACCTGCATATCCGTACCGTCGAATACGTAGCGGGGAGTCAAGAGCGTACAGCCCGAATCCTGGGCGGAAACCATGAAGGAGAGTAGAAGGGGCCAGACGGCGAGGCAGGTACGGATCGATGGCATACCGGGAAGATAGCGCGACTACTGCTCCCCCGCCGCCAGTTCTCCCAGGCGGTCCTGCTCATTGATCTCCACCACCCCAAGGATGATCAGGTGACCGTTGAATTCCCGGACGATGTACCGGGTTCGGAAGTCGGTCATCCGTTCCCCATCCGCGCCCAGGAAGATCCACTCCATCTCCACCAGGCGGATGACACCGTTAATGTGGGTTTCCCCAATGAGCCGGTGGGTGATTTGCTTGACGCCCAACTCGTCGTAGTTCCGGAATACCAGCTCACAGTTGCGCAGAAAGCCGGGCCGGTCCATCACCACGGCCTGACCCGTTGCCGAGTACAGGGTGGCTGGAAACTCGTACATGGCGGCGATCTGCAGGCTATCGGAAGCCGTGAAGTAGGCGGCGTAACGGTCGAAAAAACGGACGGTAGCGGGTGGTAACGGCATAGGCTGCCAATTTACCAAGCTTTACGGAGCTAGGCGAGCTCAACTTCGTCGCCCGACTCGGCGGCTTCGTAGATGGCCTGCATGATCCGTACGTCGCGTAGGCCCTCCTCGCCCGGTGTCTTGGGCTCCCGGTCTTCCAGGACGGAAGCAGCCATCTCGTCCAGCATGGGTATAAACTGGTTGGAATCTGAAATGACAATCTCCTCGATCTGGCGGTTTTGCTCACTCGAATCGGTGATCTTCAGGTTCCGGACGTAGTAGTCGGTCGCCGGGTCGAGCGTAATCTCCCCCTCGTCGCCCTGCACGTGGATGCGTTTGTTATTGGTGGTCAGGTAGCTCGACGAGCAGTTGGCCACCGCTCCGGAAGGGAAAACCATCCGCCATTCGATGCCCTCCTCCACATTGACTTCGGGCCGGCCCGATCCCTGGTGGTAGCGCGCGGTGACCGATACCGGTTCTTCGCCGAGTAGGTACCGGGCTCCGTTGAGCGAGTAAATTCCGATGTCGTACAGACTGCCGCCGCCGGCAACGTCCTGCTTGGCGCGCCACTGGTTCCTGGGTTCCTCTAACGGTAGAAGCCGATGATGATCAGCGACGATAAAGGAGGGCTTACCGATGCGCCCCTCCTGGATCAGGTCGATTGCCTTCAGGTTATAGGGGTCGTACTGGGCCCGGTAGCCGATCATCAGTTTCTTGCCAGCCGCTTTACCGGCATCGATCATGGCCTGGCAGTCCTCGGCAGTCACGGCCATCGGCTTTTCGCAGAGGACGTGCTTGCCCGCCGCGAAGGCGCGTTCGGTCAGTTCCCGGTGAAAGACGTTGGGCGTAATGATGTACACCACGTCGACGTCCGGGTCATCGGCAATCTCGTCGAAGTTATCGTAGCCGTACAGGTGCTCGTCGCTGATGCCATAGGTGGCGGCGATCTTCGCCCGCTTCTCGTCATTGCCGGATACCAGCGCCGTCAGTTTACATTTCTTGGTGTCACCCAGGTTAGGAATAATGATGGCGGCGGCGTAATCACCCAGACCGACGATGGCGAAGCCGATGCGGTCCTCCGGCGGCATACCGAGTTCCAGCCCCTTGGGCATGACCCGGCCCACCAGTTCGGCTGGTGGAAAGCCCTCTACGATGGGACCGGTGCTGCCGGCACTGCGGGAAGGGGACTGAGCGGAGGCCGTTCCCGACAGTATGGGAAGCGTTGAGAGGGCCAGTAATCCGCCGCCGGTCTTGACGAAGTCACGGCGGTGGAGGCGGGGGTTGGTTGGGTTGTTCATTGGGTTTTGGTTGCGGGGTGTGGGATATAATCCCGTAACTACGAAATACGGAGTGTGGTTTTTAAAATTCGGCCCCTACCCTGCTAACCCGGATCATTCGCTCGATCGCTGTAATCGGAAGCTTGCGGACCGGATCAACCTTCGTTCGTACGTGTACACAATGTGAACCTTCCCGTCAGCCGCCTGAATGATGGCCGGAAAGCGTCACGGCATCGGCTCCGGCGTTCGGGTTGAGGATGTTCAGGCTGTCGGCCGGGGTCCAGTTTCCCCCGCCGTCGTACGACCAGCTCTCTACTAATCGGTTGTGCTTGCTGCGGCAGAGAATCTGGAGGGTGTCGCCGCCGTGTTGCAGGAAGGTGGGTTGGATGATGTCTAAGTGCTTGGGATTGGGAACGTCAACCATTTGCCAGCTTCCGGTGGCCTCCCGAAAGCGTTCGAGGTGGACACGCCAATCGTCGGTAGCGGGGCTTTCCGTACTACTGCCGCAGAGGATCACGCCCGGCTCGGTTTCAGTCGGCTTGCTGCGGATGGGGCCTAGAAAGCCCGCCGGAAGATATGCCGGTTCACTCCAGGTGTGGCCCCCGTCGTCCGAGATAAGTCGCGCACCGAACCACTCGCGCGGGTTGGGGCCAACCTTGTAAAAGAGATAGAGGCGGTCACGCTGACTACGAAAGAGTACCGGATTCCAGCAGGGCAGCGTATCGCCATCCTGTACGACCGGTACGACTAGTTGGCGGGGGCGGGACCAGTTTTCCCCCTCCCGCCGCGATGCGTAGATACCGACGTCCTTTGCTCCTTCCCGGGTGCCGCCAAACCACGCGGCCAGGAGTGTTCCATCCGCCAATTCCTCGATCGTCGATGCGTGACAGCCTGGCGTCGGCGGGTCCTCAAACAAGTATTGCTGCTCAAACTCGGCGACCGTCGGAAGTTGACCGTGGAGGCCGGCGGCAAGTAGCATGGCGAAGATTAAGAACAGGTGAGGCATGAGCGGATAGGTTCTCCCCGTAAGATACCTTTTCGAAGCAACCGGAAATTCGGACTACTCTGAAATGACAAGCAGTCTTAGTTGTCGCAATCAGTCACCGTGAGGGGCATCTGCCCGGAAAATTCCAGGCTATCGCGGGAAGCAAAACCGGTACCATCGGCATTCACCGGACCATAACCTTCGACCAATTGGTCACCCCGGCGGAGAAAGGCTACTTCGCGTTGACTTTCTACCCCCTCCGACTGAAAAGTATAGTTGGCATACAGCGTGTCGCCCTTCCACGCTCCCTCCAGGGTGCCCGTGTTCCGGTCTTTCTCGGCCAGGGCGTAGTCGAGCATACCCCGCGTGTTTCCCTGCAGGTCCGTTAGGGAAAGCATCACGGCATCGCGATCGTCGACGAAAGAGTAGCAGGTGGCGGAGTCCACTACCTCCTCTTCTCCCGTCGGGGTGGTGGTTTCGTTGCAGGATAGCAGGAGTAGGGGGAGAAGGTATTTGGGTGGGTGCATGGGGTTTTGGTTGTGGGTTGTCGGAACCTCGGAGGGTCGGAACGACCTCCGAGTTTTCTTTGGTTGCTGGTTGCTGGTTGCTGGTTGCTGGTTGCTGGTTGCTGGTTGCTGGTGAGAACGGCCTACTGGTCTGGGGTGTGCTACTTCCTGCGCGCCGGCGCCCAGATGAATTTCTGCGGGATGAGTAGCTTACGGGCATGAGTCGAGTGTTGATTTTTCTTGTTGTCAGTTGTTGGTTTTCGGTGCTTACGGGGCAGGAGGCAAAGGCCGTGCATGACGTCTATGACTATGGAGCTATCGGCGACGGGGTGACCAACGACCGCGACGCGATCCAACGGGCCATCGACGCCTGTGTGGATGGTGGGCGGGTGGTACTGCGCAACGGCACCTTCCTGAGTGGACAGATCGAACTGGTGAGCAATCTCGTGCTGGAGATCGACTCCACCGCTACGTTGCTGGGCGTGCAATCCGATGCGGAGGCCGACTACCCCCACGGGCTGATCGAAACGGAATATCCGAACCGGATGCTGGAGGACTGTCAGCGGCGGCTGATCTACGGGAACCACGTACGGAACGTGACCCTCACCGGCGGCGGCACCATCAACGGGCAGGGCACCTACGATCCGTGGATGAACGTGCAGAACCTGGGGACAGAGAAGGACCGCCCGAGCCTGCTTACGTTCGTGGGCGCAACCAATATCGTGGTGGAAAACCTTACCCTCCTCTATCCCGCTTGCTGGACGCAGGTGTATATCGAATCGGACAGCCTCATTCTCCGTAACCTGACCGTCAATACCGGCGAGCTTACCCCGAACCGCGACGGGATCGACATCGTGGATTGCCACCACGTATTGATTGAAGACTGCTCCATCCAATCCGAGGACGACGGTATCTGCTTCAAGAGCGGGAGCGAGTACGGCTGCCAGGACGTCGTGGTGCGCCGCTGTACCATGGATAAGCTGAACGTGATCCCGGGCAACTGCATCAAACTGGGTACGGACGGGCTGGGGAGCTTCACCGGCTTCGAGTTTTACGACCTGACCCTCATCAATGCTTTCGCGCAAACTGCCATCGTACTGGAATCGATGGACGGAGCGGTCATCGACGACATCGACATCCACGACTGTGAGATCCGGAATTGCGGGCAGGCCATCTTCGTACTCCTCGCCGATCGCGGCCGTACGGTGCCGGGCCGGCAACCCCGGATCGGGAGCATCTCCAATGTCAGCTTCCGCAACATAAGGGGGGATGATTTCACCCAGCAGTTCCCCTCAATCATCACGGGCATACCGGGTCATAACCTACAGAACATCACCCTGGAAAACGTCAACCTGCGCGTACGTGGCGGGATACGGTCGGGCGACCAGGCGGTGATGGAATACGACGGTACCTACCCCGAAGGGAACAAGTTCGGTAACACCGGGGCCCACGGCTACTTCGTCCGGCACGCCGACCAGGTTGATTTCATCGATTGCGAGATTACGACCGAGGAGCCGGACGCGCGGCCCTGGCTGGACACCGATGACGTAGGGCAGATCAATATCCGGTAGGCAGAAGAGCCTATCTTGATAGAGCGGAAT
>JBASAV010000497.1:0-2926 GCA_049650785.1 Lewinella sp.
ATGACAACATGGGCAATACGACCGTCATCCGCCAGGGGGACATCCAGGTGATGAGCGCCGGTACCGGGGTGGTGCACTCGGAGAAGAATAAGCACGCGGATCGTCCCGTCAAATTTCTCCAGATATGGGTGTTCCCCGATGAACGCGGCGTCACCCCCCGTTACGACCAGGTGAGTATGGACACCAATGGAGAAACCGATCGGTGGCAGACGGTACTAACCTCACAAGCGGACAGCCAGCCGGGAACCGTATGGATTCACCAGGATGCCCGCTTCCACATCGGAAGTTTTTCCGCGGGGACGGCCCAGGAATACAAGCTCAGCGGAACGGACCGTGGGGTGTACCTCTTCGTGCTGGAAGGCAGTGCGGAGGTCGGGGGGCAGGACCTCTCCCGTCGCGATGGGTTGGGAGTCACGGATACGGACACCTTTTCGCTGACTGCCGGTCCGGAAGGAGCCCGCATTCTCGCGATGGAAGTCCCGATGAATTAACGCGACAAAAGCTGCTCTTCCCCTCCGAAAGTGGTTACCCGGACATTGGTAGCCGCTGCCGGCAGCCAGAGATTGCGGGTAGCCTGGCTGAGGTATCCGCTTCCGTAGTACACTTCGCTTAGGGTCACCGTGCCATTCAGTTCGTAGCTCACCCGCTGTGCGTTGGACGGTACGGAAATCCGCTGCCAGGCCGTTTCCGTCGTAGTGAAAGCCCGGGTGGGTCCCCGATTCTCCGAGGCGATGATCGTGGGTTCCCCTGCCACGTCCATGAGGGTAAGGCTGCGACCGTTGCCGGGTACGACGAAGGCGTTGCTGGCTGCGGGTACAAAGTCTCGCTCGGTCGGATCGAATAGCAACACCAGCCCGTTAAGGGCATCCAGCATTCCCATCCCGGTTTCGGTTCCGTAATCGTTACCGATGGCGACGAGATCAGGGTAGCCGTCCTGGTTGACGTCCAGTGCTTGCATGCCGAAGATCGGTGCCATCTGGGCCGGACGGGGTAGGGCATGGAGGGCAAAGTCTCCGTTGCCCAGGTTTTCGATCCAGGCGGATTTGAGGTGGTTTGCCTGCAGGGTGGTCACTTCGGCATCGGGGTAACCGCCCAGAACGTCTTCGATGGTGGCGCGCCCAAACTCTTCGTGCCGCGGGTAGCGCTTTTTGACGCTGATGATCTGCTTCTCGGTATCGGTACGCTGATGGTGGGGAAATTCCACGAGGGTGCCATCCTCGGCCAGGGCCTTTTGTCCAATGAGCAGGTCGTAACCTCCATTACCATCGAAATCGGCACCGTAAAGACCGATGTAGCCGTTTTCGGTCGAGCTGTATAAATGGTTGTCTCCGAAGTTGCCGGCCACGTAGTCGATGTCGCCATCGCGGTCGAAATCCGCCGCCGTGAGTCCGTTCCACCAGCCGCGCTGGCTGGAAAGACGCTCCGGAGTTTGGTCTTCGAGCGTCCCCCCCTGATTGTGGAAGACGCGTATACCCATTCCCTGTCCGGCGACGAGCAGATCCACCCAGCCATCGTTATCGTAATCCGTCCACAGGACGTCGCACACCAGTCCAATCTTCGTAAACTCGGCGGGTGATTGCTCCCTGAAATGTCCGTTCCCGTCATTGATCAGCAGGTAGCTGTCAACGGGTTCCGGAAAGCGCGCCGGTTTGAGGCGCGACCCGATAAAGAGGTCAAGGTCACCGTCCCGGTCGAAGTCGGCGGCCCGGACGCAGGAACCGCTGGCCAGCAATTTGGGAAGGGCATCGGTAGCCAGACTGAAGTTTCCCGCTCCGTCATTAAGTAAGAGTTGATCGGTCAGTTCGGGCCGGTCGATGGAAAATTCGCTGCCGCCTGCTACCAGGTAGAGGTCGTTGTCGCCGTCATTGTCCGCATCGAAGAATAGGGAGCCCAGTTCCTCGGCATCCTCCATACTGGCGGGTATGGTTTGGCGGTCGAATCCTGGGCTGCCGTCGGCGGTCTGCCGCTGTATTAAAAGGTCGCCCCGATAGAAGTGGCTGCCGGAGCGGTAAAGATCCTCCAACCCATCTCCATTGACGTCCGCTACGGCGAGGCCGGGTCCGTACTCGGAGAGTTTATGGGGCAGCAGCGGCTGTACGTTGAAGTCGATAAATAGGCAATCGCGGTGAACGGGTAGATCGGCCAGTAAATCGGGAATTGCCCGCAGGTAATCCGCCACCGGTTCCCGAAGGAGACTATTAGTGGGAGTGACGCCCTGACCACGATTGAGGGTAGTACGTGTATTCCGGCTTATGGATCGGTATTCTTCCTGCGCCCCGTCCGGCCAAACAACTCGTACCGCCCGCAGGGAATCCGCCGGCCGCAGGCCGAAGTGCAGCACGTTGTCCACGCTGGAGAGAAAGCCGCGGACCGGGCTGTTGAAGGCCGTTTGCAAACTGCTGTCGGTCTGCACGATTACCCGAGCGCCGATGGCCTGTGGATTGGCACCCGGCTGCAGCAAATCAAACTGCAACCAGTGCGTAGGCAGTGCGGTCGATTCCGGAGAGATCAGATCGTTGCGGAAAAGGAAGCAGCTGTCGTTGATGTTATTGACCACGTAGTCCAGGTCGCCGTCGTTGTCCAGGTCAGCGTACACGGCACCGTTGCTGAAGGAAGGGTAGTCCAGGCCCCACTCGCCAATCCGCTTAGTGAAGTGGGGGATGGGCTGTCCGTCGTTCTCGTATCCGTAGTTGGCAATCTTGATGGAAGGGATCTGGGCGAGGCGGGTTTCCCGGGAGGCCAGCCGGCTATTCACGACGTTATAGTCCATAAAATCGCGATCCGTGACGTCGTGGGGGAAGCCGTTGGTGATCAGCAGGTCGCGGTCTCCGTCGTTGTCCACGTCGGCGGCCAGCGGACTCCAGCTCCAGTCGGTGGAGGCTACGCCGGCCATCATGCCTATATCGCTGAGCAGAAAGGTCGAGTC
>JBASAV010000498.1:0-9687 GCA_049650785.1 Lewinella sp.
CCGCGTGCACCTGATGGGCAACAGCCTCGGCGGTCACGTCGGTATCCTGTTCGCCATCGATCACCCGGGGCGTATTGCCTCCATCACACTGGCGGGCAGTAGCGGGCTATTTGAGAGCGCGATGGGCAACAGCTTTCCCCCACGTAACAACTACGAGTTCATCAAGAAGAAGACGGAGAGCACGTTCTACGATCCGGCTACTTCTTCCAAAGAGCTGGTCGATGAGGTGTACAATACGGTGAATGACCGTAATAAAGGTATCCGCATCGTCATGACCGCCAAATCGGCCGTCCGCCACAATCTGGCTCACAAACTCGATGCTATCACGGCGCCGACGCTTCTGGTGTGGGGCAAGCAGGACACCATCACGCCGCCCTTCGTGGGCGAGCAGTTCCACGAGCTCATCGCCGACAGCGAACTCCACATCATCGATAAGTGCGCCCACGCCCCGATGATGGAGCGCCCGCAGGAGTTCAACCGCATCATGAATAATTTCCTGCAGCAGGTGGGCAAGCGACAGTCTTCGGCGGCGTAAGCTATTAGTCGTCCGCCGAGCTGTGCTCGTCTGCCGAACCTAGCGAGTAGCCAGATCCGCATTCACCGTGCCCCAACCGAAATTACCCGAACGGTTAGGATACAGGCTAGCGGCTTCCTTCATACGTTGGAGTACCTTTTCCCGGGTCTGCCCGGGGTTAGTCGCCCATACTAATGCGGCGATGCCTGCCGTAGTAGCGGTGGCCGCGCTCGATCCACCGACGTAACCCGGCGTAGCGCCATCCCGGCTCAGAGTGATCGTAGAGCGGCCGTTGTCTTCCCGGCGTTGCATAACGGCTACGAAGTCCACCTCGCTACCGTCGTGGCAGGTGTTGCAACGGAGGTAGGGCGTACCGGTCTGGATACCCGTGACGGCTACCGTCTCGCTCATGTTAGCGGGAAAGATGACCCCGTACCAGCTCGTCCAGGAGAGACTGGTGCCGGCGGCTGCCAGTACCATCTTACCGCGGTTGTAGGCGTAGTAGACTCCATCCTTCACCGTTCCGCTGCTGAATACATCCCCGATCGACATACTGATGATCTGCGTACCGGCATTCTGGCCGGCAATCACCAGCGCATCCTTTACACCGCGTTTTTCCTTGCTGGCATTGATAATGACGTCGCTGGTAGCCCGGATGGCCAGGAGGTCACTTTTGTAAGCTACGCCGACGGAACTGCCGGTGCCGGTCCGGGGAGCAGTGGCCAGACCGGCCATTTGCGTACCGTGACCACACTGGTCGTCCGGACCATCGGTGCGGCTGCTCCACCAGCTGGGTTGGTAAACGCCGAGACGGGTCAGCTCGCGGCCGCTGCCGAAGCCGCTGTTGAGGCGATCCTGCTCGGGATAGGTGCCGGAGTCGATGATGCAGATGCCGATATTGTCTCCCTGTGTGCGTGTCCAGGCCTGGGGGATGCCCATGGGCCCGAAGTTCCAAGCGACCTTTGCGCCTGGGGAGATAGTCGAATAATCCTCGGCATCCACATCCGCCGCCGGGGCTCCGCTACACCCCGAGTCAGAGCGGAACTGAACTTCTTCGGCCGTATAATTACTCGGCTCCAGGTAACGTACGTCCGGTCGCTGCCGAAACTCCGCCAGGACATCGGGGTGGAGGATGCGTACTTCCAGAATGGGCAGTACGCCGTCGTCGGGCGCGACAAACAGTTCGTCGTCGCGCGGTGCCCTACCGGTAAGGCGCTCGGTGGCTGCCCGGAGGTCCGATACCAATTCGTCGCGGGTCTGCTTCCACGCTCCGGCGGTGACGTCGATCTCGTGAATGCGCTCTTCGATCCTTTCGAATCCGGCGGGCTCGTAGCCCAGGACTGCTTGGTGGTCGCTCAGGGTGAGCGCCGACCATACAGTCAGGTTATCGGCCTCTCCCCATTCAAACACCTTGCCGGTTTCCTGCAGCCGCTGCTCTACCCGAGTATTCAACTCGGTGCGGGTGAGGGGGTCCGTTCGGTCGGTCGGAGCCTGGGCATGATCCTTCTCACAGCCAGTCAGGATAACGGATATGGCCAGAGCGAAGAGTACTATTTTCTGCATAGTGAAGGGGATGTAGTGGTTTTTTTGCGGCGGTGCGCAGGAGGTGTGAGTTTCTGTTTTAGGATTGTTGTTTGGTTCCTTTAGCCGAAAGTAGGCTTTTGTTTTTAGTTTTTTGCTTTTTGGTTTGGTTTGTTCTTTTTTCCCTACGCTTCGCGTAGGGTAA
Organism: Lewinella sp.; assembly: GCA_049650785.1. Lineage (GTDB taxonomy): Bacteria > Bacteroidota > Bacteroidia > Chitinophagales > Saprospiraceae > Neolewinella. The sequence continues at coordinate 2,241 of JBASAV010000498.1, forward strand.
CGGGGGTTTGACTGCGCTGCAGTCATACAGGGGTTGGGGTTGACTGCGCTGCAGTCATATGGCGGGTTGGGGTTTGACTGCGCTGCAGTCATACGGCGGGTTGGGGTTTGACTGTGCTGCAGTCATACGGCGGGTTGGGGTTGGCTGCGGCGCAGTCGTATAGCGGTTTGGGGATGACCGGTCCGCCGCCGTACATATTAAGGGTTTGCTAAAAGTGCGCGGGGAATTAGACGGATACGGCCGGGGGTACGTTCTTTGCGTATGGTCCGTTTTCAACTCGCTTTACTTCTGGGAATATTCACTTATTCCTGCGCTACGGCGCAAAACAACTACCTGCCGCTTCCGAGCCAGGATTACTTCGCGCAGCGGACCTTTACGGGGGCGGATAGTCTGCGCGGAACCCTCGGACCCGCCCGGGCGAACTACGATGTCACCTACTACGAACTTCACCTCGACGTGGATCCCGTGGATCACCTGATCGATGGGTACGTGGATATGGACTACTTTATCACGGGCCCGCTGCCGATTCTGCAACTGGACCTATACGATAATCTGAATATCGATCGGATCGAGCAGGCGGGGGAAAGTCTGCGGTACACCCGTAACGGTAATGCCGTTTTCGTACAATTGCCCGAGGGGTTGACAGCCGACAGCACCCAACACCGTATGCGGATCCGCTACGGCGGGCATCCGACCGAGGCGCAGAATGCCCCGTGGGATGGTGGCTTTGTATGGGAGTTGGATCAGCGCAACCGCTATTGGGTCGGGGTGGCCTGTGAGGGGGCCGGCGCCAGTCTGTGGTGGCCGAATAAAGATCACCTGAGCGATGAGCCCGACAGTATGCTCATCAGTATCACCGTACCCGAGCGACTTTTTGCCGCGAGCAACGGTGAACTACGCGAGGAAGTCGAACTCGAAGATGAGCGAAAAATGCGTTACGATTGGTTCGTGAGCTATCCCATCAACAATTACAACATATCGGTCAACATCGGCCATTACGAGCATTTTTCTGACACCTACCGCAGCATGGACGGGGAGGAACTCGAGCTCGACTACTACGTCATGGACTACAATCTGGCGAAGGCGCGCAAGCACTTCAAGCAGGTTCACCCCATGCTGGAAGCCTACGAGCACTACTTCGGTAAGTATCCCTTTTGGGACGATGGCTTCGCCCTGATCGAGACACCCTACCTGGGTATGGAGCACCAGAGCGGGATCGCATATGGAAACCGTTATATGCGGGGCTATCTGGGTGGTATGATCCCGAGCAATATGGACTGGGATTATATCATCGTCCACGAGGCCGGCCATGAATATTTCGGTAACTCGATAAGTGTAGCCGACCACGCGGAAATGTGGATCCACGAAAGCTTTACCACTTATATGGAAGCCCTGTACGTAGAGTACCACTACGGTGAAGAGGAAGCACGGGGCTACCTGGAGAACCAGCTGCCCTTCGTGACCAACGAGGAACCGATAGTCGGCCCGCTCGGCGTCAATTTCACCGACTTCACCAGTTCGGACCATTACTTCAAGGGGGCCTGGATGTTGCACACCCTACGCAACGTCATTGATAATGACCCCCTGTTTTTCGGGATGCTGCGTAGCTTCTACCAGGATAATGTCCGCAGTATCGTGAGTACCAAAGACGTCATTGATTACTTCAGCGAATACGCCGGCACGGATCTGCAGCCATTCTTCATGCAGTACCTAATGCACCCCACGGTGCCCGTCCTGGAACTGCGGGAAAACGGTGACCAGGTCGAGTATCGCCTGCGGGCGGACGTGCTCGGGCTGGCCATGCCCGTAGGTGTCTATATCGAGGATGAACCCGTGCGATTACTGACCACGGAAAACTGGCAGCCGATGGTGGAAGGCTTTAGCATGGACGACGTGCGCATTGATGAATCGCGGTTCCTCGTCGACATCAGCCGACAGCAGCCGGAGAAATAATTACGGTCGGTCGACGGCCGCTGCCAATTCATCGTACCATTCCTGGCCGTATTTGCGCACCAGGGCGGGCCGGGCAAACTCGAAGATCCGGATGCTCTCCCGCGCGCCCAGACTACAGGCGGCACTGCAGATGTCCCAAACGTCGTAGTTGAGGGCCTCAAAGCCGGTCTGTGGATTCTTTTTAACGCGGATAGGGTAGAGGTGGCAGCTGATGGGCTTCTTCCAGTCGATAGCTCCGTCGTTGTAGGCCTGTTCGATGCCACACTGGGCGGTACCGGTTCCATCCAGGGTCATGTAGGCGCAGGCCGCGTTGTCCACCAGGGGGGTGTCATGACTCTTGTTATTGCGAACGTAGAGGCCTTGTTCCGCAATGGCTTCGCGTCCGGCGTCCGTCAGGTACGGGGAGACGGCGGGGTAGATTTCTTCGAGGATCGATAGCTCTTCCTTTTCCAGGGGCGCCCCGTAATCTCCCTCCCAGCAGCAGGCACCTTTACAGGCGGCGAGGTTGCACGCAAAGTGCTCGTCGGTGACGTCGTCGCTAACGAGGATGGAGCCGATAATGTACATAAGGGAACAATAAATGTTTTAACATGATTTAAAACCCTATATTGTCATGCAGCTGACTTTGGCAACTCGGAGGAAGCGGCAGAGACAATCCCAGGTTTCATGATCAACACACTCACACAACCTATCATATCCGATAGGGTTGAGCCAGGCCACTCACTTCATGATGTATTGGACCTGGGCCACTTTTTGGACCTGGTGAGAGAAGAGGAGGACTACTATGCCGGGGAAGAGAATAACACGCGGCTTATGATCACGCGGCTACGTAAGATCTTCTACGACGCCTGGGGGTGGAACTCCGAACTCATTCGTGGAGCCCGTTCGATTGAAGCCCGCTACATGACGACCATCGTGCCGGACGCTACTCAGCACAGCAAGCCGGTACGTCGATACGGGAAACAAGGCTACGAACCCAAACACCGATTAATCACTTACCGGCAAGATGACCGCGTGTACGGAGACACCCGCGTTGGGGAGGTTCCACCCATCTACCAAAGTGACCACCAGGAGGTGCGATTGCCCTCCGGGGCGCTGTGCGATCTGGCTCACGTGCTGGCCGGACTGGATGCTTTTAACTATCCACAGGTCGTCTCCCCCCTGCCGCGTTTCCTTCAGTTTGCCGCCAAGGTATTTCCCCACGTGGATTCCAACGGAGATGTCGTCACCTGGCTCGGCGACATTGCCAGCAGCAGTGGTGACTTCCTCTTCGATCGAATTCGTAAGAACCGAGACCTCTCCGCATCCGACAAGCAAAAGATCATAGAGCGCGATGCCCCCGGGTCCGATATGCTCGGGAATATTGATGCCTTCGTAGTGGCCCACTTTTTCGATACCGGGACCACCGGGGGCGAGCGGGTGTCAGAGATCCTCCGGAAGTACTACCATGGTCCCGGCGGGCCTTCTCCGTACCGGCGTAAACGCATCGGCGTGTTCTGTGAGGCCATTGGTCTGAAGGGGTGGGACGGGCGCAACTTCAGCAATGAGGATCGCTGGATGCGCTATTACCGCCACCACCTGCGGAATAACGTCGCCTTTCAGGTGTTTTCCCTGACCGACATGAAGTTGGACAGTATCTACCTGCCGCTGGGCGTCTACTTCGGTCGCTATAACCGGGAACTGGAGATGACGCACTTGCTCCAGATTTGGCTGGAGGCATTACGGACGGAATTAATGAAGGAAAACCAAGTCACTCCATGAGTCCACAGCTAAAAATTTTTCTGCTCCTGTGTTCGGTCGCCACTATTCTGCTTGCTCCTTACTTGGGCGCGCAGCTCGCGTTCTCCGGTAATTTCAGCGATACGTTCTTTGCCTTTCCACCGCTCAATGTTCCAGCTAAATCACCCTTCAGTCTGACGGTTTTTTTAAGCGTGGCGGCGATCGGCCTATTAATCGTGCTACTGTATGCCTGGCCCCGCCTTTATGGCTTCCGGCCGGGCGCATTGGAAAAGCGGTCGCTGGGAAGCGACTTTCGGCTGCCTCCGTGGTTCTGGATCGGACTACTCTTGTGGGGCAGCACCCTGATCCTCCTGTGGGGGAAGTTCGAGCGACCGCTATGGTGGATCAACTGGGCGGTAATACCCCTATTTTGGGGCTTTACCTTACTGCTGGACGGCATCGTTTTCCGACGTACGGGTGGACTATCCCTATTTGCTCGTCAACCCCATGAACTACTTGCTATGGGCCTGGCCTCCTGCGGTGGATGGATGATCTTTGAATGGCTCAATTTCTTCGTCAACGATAACTGGTATTATCCACACGGCGACCGATTGTCGGACGATCAGTTTCTGCTCTACGCCTTTCTCGGATCCTCGGGCCTGATGGTCATGTCCTTCGAGTGGTATAGCCTCTTCAATAGTTGGGAAGGGTTCCGGCGTCGCTACGCTAACGGGCCGAGGATCACTTTTGGGAAAATCACGAAAATTATTCTGTTGGTACTCGCCACCGTAGGCCTGTTTACCTGTGCCTTCATCCCGGATTACTCCTTCGGTATACTATGGACGTCACCGTTGGTGATTCTGACCATTACGTTGAGCCTGCTGGGAATATGGACACCTTTTCAATTGATCCGGGAGGGCAACTGGACGCCGGTACTGTTTTTAGCCCTGACGTACTTTATCCAGGGTTTTCTGTGCGAATGCTGGAATTATTTCAGCGGGGTACACGTGGCTGGACAGGCCGTGCAGACCATCAATCCGGATTATTGGGTGTATTCCATTCCATTTGTCGACGTACTGCACGTATTTGAAATGCCGATGCTGGGACTCGGGGGCTACCTTCCTTTCGGTATTTACTGTGGTGTTTGGTGGATTGTATTCGCATACCTGCTACGCATCCCTACGCAGTTCAACGAAGAGGGGCATTATGATCTCTGATCCCATTATGCGTGTATCGTCCATGCTTACCCTGGTGGCTGTCTTCATCCTTCTTTTGCACAGTTGCGGCTCGGGCTCAAGGAAGGAGCAGCGCCCTCCCGTTGGATTGGCTTCGGTCAGATTAATGGAGGATGCCAACCACGATTTGGGGATAGGGGACGTCCCGAACGGCTTGTGGAAAGATGTATTCAACGGGTCAGAGCAAACCATCGTCAATCTTCCCCTCCTTTCTAAATCCAGGTGGTGGATCGAGGTAAAACTCGATCGTCCGGCGGAAGATTCCATGTTCCTTGTCATCGCCCAACCCATGTTGCCGGACGTTCAATTCTATTACCGGCAGGGCACGAATGATTGGACATCCTTTAGGAGCGGTTACCGGCAGCGTATGGAGGACAAAGTCCTCGGTAGCCGAAACCAGGTATTTGAGTTGCCGCGGGGTAGCACGGAAGTTTACCTCAGCCTACCTGCCGTCACATTTCCGTTACCCCTGTCGGTAACGACGCTTTCGGACTACGTGTATACATCGACCTGGGGGACGTTTTTGTACGGAATTTGCCTGGGGCTCCTGATATTCGTGATCATCAACAATTTGTTTCTGGCGATCAGTTTGCGCCAGTGGACGTATCTCCATTACGTTATTCTGGTCTTTGGTTATGCAACCTTTATCGCTATAACGGAGGGTTATTTCCTGTACATATTTCCAGGTATGAACCTCCTGGACGCCTACCTATGGAATCCAATTCTGACCATGCTCATTGGAATTTCATACGGTATCATATTTTTGGAAGTTGCCCGCTACGGGCGGCGTGCTTACCGAATTTTAGTAGGTGTGTTTGTTTATGTCGGTGTGTACATAGTTGTCTGCAATTTTCTTCCGCGGGTTTGGGTATTCCCGGTGAGTCAATTGAATAGCTTACTTATCATCACATCGCTGACGGCCGCGGGTATTTTCACCGGTTATCGCGGAAATCGGTTGGGCTATCCCTTTGCTGCCGCCTACCTCATTTTCCTATTCGCTGCCGGACTAGAAATCATCTACATAAATACGGGCAGTCCGGAGTACTTTTTCGGGATCAGTTACATATCTACCGGTATGCTGATCGAGGCAGTCATACTGGCTTTCTTGCTCAGCAAGCGCTTTGAATGGGAGCGTCTCGGTAGTGAGGCAGAACGGCTTCAGGTACAGCAGCAGCTACTGGTTACCACGAAGGAGAACGAACGGATCGTCCGGGATCAAAATGCGCTGCTTGAGGAGCAAATTCGTCAGCGGACTCTGCAGCTCAACCAAAAGAATGAAACGCTGGAGAAATCGTTACACGAGCTCAGACTCACCCAGGCTAAGCTCATAGAAAACGAGAAGCTTGCCTCCCTGGGGCAACTCACCGCCGGAGTCGCGCACGAGATCAATAACCCCGTTAATTTTATCTCAAATGGCGTGCTGAGCCTGCAGGAAAATAGCCTGGAAATCGCAGGTGCGCTAAGAAGCTTTCTGGCCCTACAACCCGGTGGTGATGAGTCCACGAACTTGCACCGGTTGCAGGAGCAGAATCGTCGACTCCGACTCGAGGAAACGCTGGAAGATAATGATTCCCTGTTTCGCTCCATTTCGAACGGGGTGGACCGTACAGTTGGGATTATAAAGAGTCTACGGAATTTTTCTCGACTCGACGAAGGCGAATTCAAGGAAGTCGATCTCAACGAGGGACTAGAGTCCACCCTCCGTATCCTTTCCAGCAGAATTCGGGAGAAAGCGGAGGTCGAGAAAGATTACGGCGAGTTGCCACCCGTGTACTGTCAGGCCGGAAAGATCAATCAGGTCTTTCTTAATTTGATCAACAATGCCTTGCAATCGATTGACGGCCGAGGCGTGATCCGGCTGACTACCCGCCATCTCGCCGAGCGTCAACAGGTAACCGTGTCCGTAGCCGATAGTGGCACCGGAATTCCGGAAGAAATCCGGAACCGGATTTTCGAACCCTTTTTCACCACCAAACCGGTGGGTAAGGGGACTGGGCTGGGCCTAAGCATTACCTACGGTATCGTACGAGAGCACAACGGCAGCATTGACATGAAGAGTGAAATCGGGATCGGAACGACCTTCCTGGTCACGTTGCCGGTCAACGCCCTGAACGCTAGTCCAGCCCCTTCTAAATCGAGCGTAAAATGATGCCTTCTTCCATACCCGAACGGGCGCCCCTGCTGTACATTGACGATGAGGAAGATAACCTGGCCGTCTTTCGGTCTTCCTTCCGCCGTCGTTATGAGGTCATTGCCACCAGTTCGGTCGATGAAGCACTTCAGGTACTATCCGACAGAGAGATCCCCGTGGTGATCACCGACCAGCGTATGCCGCTGTGTACGGGAGTCGAACTACTACAGCGCTTACCCGCACACATTGAGGCGGTACGAATTATCCTTACCGGCTACAGCGATATCGAGGTTATCATAAGGGCAATAAATGAATGCGCGATCTTCGGATACATCACCAAGCCCTGGGATAAGACCGATTTGGAGAATACCATTCAGCAAGCGCTAGGAAAATACTACCTGAGCAAAAC
>JBASAV010000499.1:0-1662 GCA_049650785.1 Lewinella sp.
TCGAAAAGGGCGGCCGGATCACCTTAAAGCCCGGATTCGATACCACCTTCCTCCTGGGCCCCGGTGGCTGGGACGACCGCACGGAGCGCTTCGACCTCCGCGAATGCGTCGAAAACTCCCTGCAACCCGTGGGTGGTGACGAATCCGGACCCGGCGAACGGCCACCGTTCTTCATGAACCAGTACGGCTACAAGGACCACGAGCTGAAGCTCATCTTCGAATAAATAAGGCGCGAGCGGCATCCTTCGGCGTAAGGAGACTTGGCGGTCCCCCCGACTACGGTATCTTTGGGGTAAGTATCGCCTTCCCCATGCCAAATGTCTCCCACCGCAGTACGACGGTGCCGCTCTCGCCCTTCCGTAAACTGATCCCTTTGGCCGACCGGGCAAAGGCATCCGGTAAGCACGTCTACCACCTCAATATCGGCCAGCCCGATATCGAGACCCACCCCCAGGCGGTCGCCAAGTTTCGGAAGCTGCCCTGGCAGATCCTGGACTACAGCCCCAGCAACGGCATCGACACCTACCGCGAAGCGCTGTGCGGCTACTACCGCCGCTTTGGGGTAGATGTCACCGCCGATGAAATTATGGTTACCACGGGCGGGTCCGAAGCCATTCTGTTCTTTATGCTGGCCTGCCTGGACCCGGGTGACGAGATCATCATTCCGGAACCGTTCTACGCCAACTATAACGGTTACGCACACATCGCTGACGTCCGGGTCGTCCCGATCACCTGTAACATCGAGGACGGCTTTTCCATACCCTCCGCCGCTGCTTTTGCCCGGAAGATCACCCCCCGAACCAAGGCCATCGTCATCACGACGCCGAATAACCCGACCGGGGCATGTTACAGTCACGAAGAGCTGGAACGACTTTCGGCTATCGTTCGGGAACATGACCTGTTCTTCTGCGCCGACGAGGTGTACCGGGAATTTAGCTACGACAGTCCCTTGCAATCTATCCTGCAGCTGGACCACCTGGACCAGCATGCGATCGTAATCGATTCGGTTTCCAAGCGCTACAGTGCCACCGGAGCCCGCGTCGGATCGCTGGTCTGCCGCAATCTTCAGGTGCGGGAATCCGTAGACCGCTTCGCCAAGCTCCGGCTCAGCCCGCCCGGCCTGGGGCAGCGACTGAGTGAGATCATGCTCGAGGACGACGGTGCCTACCTTCAGGGCGTAAAGGAAGATTACCACCAGCGGCGGGATACCGTCTACCGGCGTCTGAGCAATATGCCCGGGGTATTCACCTACAAGCCCGGCGGAGCTTTCTACTGTTTTGCCCGCTTCCCGATCGCGGATAGCGAGGACTTCTGCCGCTGGCTACTCGAAGAGTTTGAATATAATGGTGCCACGGTGATGCTTAGTCCCGGTCCCGGCTTTTACGCCACCCCCGGATTAGGCAACGACGAATGTCGCATCGCCTACGTCCTGAACTCGAATGATCTGGAAAAAGCCATGGATTGCCTGGCGGAAGCCCTGCGGGTGTACCCCGGCGCAACCGTCGACGCCGGATCAGCCCGTAAAGTGCCGACTAATTCCTAGCGGGCCTGCCTGATCTGGTTAGCTACCTGCTCCCGAAGCACTTCATCTACCCACCGCGTGTATTGCTGTCCGCTGGGGTGTAGGTTGTCCTCCGCTACGAGTGAGGGTGTACTTAGTCC
>JBASAV010000500.1:0-1599 GCA_049650785.1 Lewinella sp.
GGGCAGAGCGAAGAGGCCGACGGTAAGTAGGGTCAGGAAGAATTTCATTTGGCGGACTTTTGGGTGACTGTAAAGCTACCGCATTGTTTCCTCGTCGGCCGGGGGAATAATGATGGCGGGCAGATCTAGCTCGCGGTACGTAGCATTGTAGCCCGCCACGTCTTCGTCAATGATGCGGTCCAGCACTTGCCGGTAATTCCGCCAGTCAGACTGTAATTCTTCCAGTCGCGCCTTGGCGCCCTGAGTCACCACCGGTACCGGACCGTCAACCCGACTTTTCAGGTTCATGAATTCGGCGTTGAGCCGGTTCGGGAAGTTTACCACGTCCTGGAAGGTCTTCTGGTTAGGCTGGATGAGGTTCTCCTCCCATTCGGTGATGCGTTGGATGATGTCTTTACCCTTCGCGACCAGTTCATCCGTTCCGGACATCTCGGTCAGGTTCTCGTTGAGTGCCTTCACCTGTGTCCGCACCCGGCGGAGGCGGTTGACCGAGCGGTGGATGTCGCGGGCGGCCTCTTCGGCGCCGGTCAGGATCGCCTCCTGGGCGGCATACTCCTGCGCGCTAGCGTTCAGATTTGGATCGGCCAAAACGTCCACTTTGGTGATGACCGTGTCTTCCGGCGTAGCCAGACGTAGCGTGTAGGTGCCCGGGGCAGCTAGTCCGCCGCGGTAATCGCCGAGCACGAAGATGCCGTCTACCGGGGGAAGGGTTTCGTGGCGCAGGTCCCAGCTGAAGCGATTCAGGCCTTCCTCGGTTGGGAGAGCCGTGGGAGCGGGCGGACCGCCGGGCCAGCTCTTCCCTTTTTTAGGTTTACTGCTGAACTGGCGGATGACCTCGTCGTTGTCGTCCAGCACCATCAGGGTTAGCTCCATGCTGTCCATTTCTGTCGTCAGGTAATAGTCGAAGGTGACTCCGCTGGCCGCGTTTTGCCCTTCTCCGGCTTCCATACCGCCACCGGAACTAAGGGTGTAGCGGTAGGTAGGTTTGGGCTCGAAGATGGTTAGGGCGTCCGGCATGTCGCCACCCGTTTGCTGCAGTGCACCGAGATCGTCGAGTACCCAAAAGGCCCGGCCGGAGGTAGCCACGATCAGGTCGTTGTCGGCGATGATGAGGTCGAGAATGGGTACATCGGGTAAGTTGAAGCGGGGCTTCTCCCAGCTGTCGCCGCCGTCGAAGGATAGGTAAAGTCCCCGCTCGGTGCCGCCGTACAGCACTTCCGGGCGTTCGGGGTCCTCGCGGATCACCCGTACGAATTCATTTGTGCCGAAGTCGTCGCCGATGCGCTCCCAGCTTGAACCGTAGTCGGTGGTCCGGTACGCTTCGGGCGTGAAGTCGTCGAATTTATAGTTGGTTACGGCCAGGTAGGCGGTGCCGGGGTTGGACGGAGAAACCTCGATGGCGTTGACCAGCTTCTCGCCCATGTCATTGGGGGTGATTTCTGTCCAGTCGCCACCTTCGTTGCGGGTCACCCAAACTCGGCCGTCGTCCGTACCAACCCAGAGTTCTCCGGCCTGGTGCGGACTGGCGACCATATAGGTGATCGTGCCGTATATCTCGCCGCCGGCGCCTTCATTGGTGAAGGGCGCGCCGCCCTCGAC
>JBASAV010000501.1:0-4607 GCA_049650785.1 Lewinella sp.
TTGGCCGGATCGATCACCATATAGAAGGCGAAGATGAAGGCAATGAAAGTGCCGGCTTCCATGGTCCCCGCAAACACCTGCCGGGAGCCGTACAGCAGGAGTACCGCTACGGTGGCGATGCCCAGAAATTCGGTCAGCGGACTGGACAGATCGCGCCGCCAAAGCAGCCGCGTCAGGCTGTAACGGTAGCTGTCGTTAAGCTCGGCAAAGCGACCCGACTGGTAGCGTTCCGCCCCGAAGGATTTGATAATGCGAAGTCCCCCCAAGCTCTCCTCGGTACGGCTCACTATGTCGCCGAGCTTATCCTGCACTACTCCGCTACTACGCTTTAGTCGCTTCCCAAGCCCGCCGATCACGACCCCGGTAAATACCATCAACCCGAAGACGAACAGGGTCAGGGAGGGGCTAACCCAAATCATGAAAGTCAACGAACCGATAATGATGAACGGCTCGCGAAAAATGGCCTCCAACACATTCAGGATACTGCTCTCTACCTCCTGCACGTCGCTGGTGATGCGACTGAGCAAGTTGCCTTTACGCTCCTCGGTGAAGTAACCGAGTGGTAAGTGGAGCAGGTGCGTATACAATTCATTGCGCAGGTCGCGGATGATACCGTTGCGAACGGGGGCCATGAAGAAGAGCGCTAGGTAGCGGAATAGATTCTTCAGTAAGAAGGATAGGAGGATAAAACCACATATGTACGTCAACGCGCTTTCCCGGCCCTGCTCCTGGATCCACTGCGTTACTTTGTACCCCCCGTACTGCTCCAGATCTTCCAGCGAATTAATCGTCTCGGGCGCGGTGAGCACCGGGTCCGTCTGCTCGAACAGCAAGTTGAAGAACGGTTGAAAAATCGGAATGGACACCACCGTGAAAATGGCCGTCAGGATATTACACGCGATGGCAATCGCCACCAATCCCCGGTAGTTCCCCATGTAGCCGAGCAGGCGGCGGAAGGATTGCATAGGGCAAAGGTACGCCACCCGCTTCCTACCTTCGCCCCATGCCCACTATCCACCGATCCACCTTCGATTTTCTGCGGGAGTTATCGGCCCACAACGACCGGGAATGGTTTGCGGAACACAAGGACCACTACGAAGCCGCCCGAACGAACGTGGCGGAATTTGCCGACGAGTTGCTGAGGCGAATGCAAAAGACGGACGTGATCAGCACCGAAAACGGACGAAAAGCACTCTTCCGCATCTACCGGGATGTCCGCTTCAGTAAGAATAAGCTGCCCTACAAGACCACCATCGCGGGGAGCTTCACCCGGGACGGGCACCTGCGCCGGGGCGGCTATTACTTTACCCTGTCTCCCGGCCGGAACGCCGTGGGTGGCGGATTCTACGGCATCGAACGGGACGACCTGAAGCGCATACGCGAAGAGTTGGCGGCGAGCGCGGGAGAAATGCGGTCCATTTTAGCCGATAAGGCGTTTACCAGGCATTTTTCCGGATTACTCGGCGAGCAGCTGAAAACTTCACCGCAGGGTTACCCGCGTGATCATCCCGACATCGACCTCCTGCGGTACAAGCAATTCTACGCTACCCGGGAATTTACCGAGGCGGAAGTGCTCGATACGGGTTTCATCGACCGGGCCGAAGATGTCCTGTTAGCGTTACGGCCCTTCTTCGATTACTTTAGCGACATTCTGACCACCGACGCCAACGGCCAACCGCTTTACTGACCGCCATGACCAAACTACTCGTTGTTTCCGACTACCGCGATAGCCTGAACGCCGTCCGTCCGGAGGGCCGCTGGTTCGTGGAGTTGAAGCGGCAGTTCGACTATGAGATCACGGTCATGACCCACCGGGACGGTAGCAATTACCTGGACGACCTCGAGAGCGCCGGCATCCGAATCATCGACTGGCACCCCACGCAAAAATTTAGTCGGGCCGAGAGCAGCCGATTGCGGGAAGAACTCGAAGCAGGGGAGTACGACCTCCTTCATCTATTCAATAACAAGGCCGTGGCGACGGGCGTCCGGGCCGCCAAAGGGTGGGCAGGTAAAGTGGTCACCTACCGCGGCTACACCGGAAACGTGAAATGGTACGACCCCACGGCTTACCTGCAACACCTCCACCCCCGGGTGGACCTGATCACCTGCGTTAGTCAGGCGGTGAAGGACGACCTGGATAAACAGTTGTTCTTCGACCGTAATAAAACGGTGGTCGTCACCAAAGGCCACGATCCCGCCTGGTACGCTGAGGTGGAGCCGCTGGACCTACACCGGGAATTCGATATTCCCGAGAATCATCTGGTCCTGATCGTGGTTGCCAATGCGCGCACCATGAAGGGGATGAACTACCTCGGCACGGCCATCCGGCGGCTTCCCGCGGAACTGCCCCTTCACCTGTTATTCGTGGGTCGGGGTCTAGACACTAATGACCTGCGCGCCGACCTGGCCGACAGTCCCTACCACGACGAGGAGGACTTCACCTTCGCGGGCTGGCGCTCCGATGTGCTGCGTTTGATCGCCGGGTCCGACATCAGCGTGCTGCCCAGCGTCAAGGGGGAAGGATTAAGCAAGGTGCTGCTGGAATCGATGTTCCTGGCCCGCCCCACCGTGATGACCGATATCGGGGGGAACCGGGGATTGGGGATCGACGGCGAAACCGTCCTCATCGTACCGCCACGGGATGAGTATGCCCTGGTCGATGCCATCGCCCGATTGGTGGAAGACGAGTCACTACGGCGAAAGCTCGGCCCGGCCGCCGCCCGCTACATGAGGGACCACTTCCCCAGTGACAAATCAGCCCGGGAAATGCACCTCGCCTACCAACAGGTGCTGGCTAAATAAGCGGCGCGGAGGCCGGTTTTTTCAATTCCCCCCCGCTGCTTACCTTACAACATTAAATTACGATCATGTACAAATCAAGCCTAAGTGCCCTCCTGGCGCTATCCCTGCTAGCCTGTGGGGACAATGTTGATCGCCTGGATACCGGCGAACAGCCCGAGGCGGAGCGGGAACTTGCCCGAACGGACCAACCCGCTGACTTCCAGGACGGAGAGTGGACCGATCTGGTCACCGACGGGAATCTGGAGAACTGGCATTCCTACAATCAGGATGAGCCCGGTAGCGCGTGGAAAGTTGACGAGGACGGCGTTCTCTATCTGGAAACTTCCGATAAGAGTGACGACGGGGCGGTCATAGGCGGTGGCGACCTCACTACCAATGACAGCTACGCGAACTACGAGCTCGAGCTCGAATGGAAAATCGGGGAGTGCGGTAACAGTGGGATTATCTATAACATCAAGGAGGCGGAAGAACTCAGTTCCTCCTACTACACCGGACCGGAGATGCAAATCCTGGATAATAGCTGCCATCCCGATGCGGAAATCGTTACCCACCGTTCCGGAGACCTATACGACATGATCACCGGTGAGCCGGAAAATGTAAATCCCGCCGGCGAATGGAATACCGTCCGTCTCGTCGTAGCCGACGGTCACGTGGAGCAATGGCAGAACGGGGAGATGATCGTATCCTACGACAACACGGGAGAAAACTGGAATGCCATGATCGCGGATTCCAAATTCGCAGACTGGGATGAATTCGGACAGTACACCTCCGGCAAGATCAGTTTGCAGGATCACGGCGACCCGGTGTGGTTCCGCAACATTCGGATCCGGCAATTGGATGCCAAATAACAACCACTACTCACACACTTAAAGTATCACATTATGTACGTAGACTCCAACGATGGAGAAGGGGCCAAAGCTGCAACCCGCCAGTACAAGATTCCGGAAAATCGCGACAAGCTGTTTCTGGCTAGCTGTATTGCACTGATCGTAACGTCCATGACCTTTGCTATCCGGGCCGGCATTCTGACCGACTTAGCCCGCGATTTCGGCCTGGCTGATAGCCAGCTTGGGTGGATCAACTCCATGGCTTTTTACGGATTCCCGATCGCCATGTTGGTGGGCGGGGCCGTCTACAATAAGATAGGTCCGAAGAATCTTCTGATCATGGCTTTCATCAGCCATATGGTAGGGCTGATCCTGACGATGATGGCCGGAGGGTTCTGGGGATTGATCATTTCCACCTTCTTCATTGGCTTCGCCAACGGTTCGGTAGAGGCTGCCTGTAATCCGTTGATTGCCGATATGTATCCGGACAAGCAGACCAGCATGTTGAATAAATTTCACGTCTGGTTCCCCGGTGGTACGGTGATCGGTTCACTTATTGCCTTTGCGCTTACGGGCATTGTAGGATGGGAAATCTTGATTGCTACGATGATCATTCCGACCATCATTTACGGCGTTCTGGTATTTGGACAGAAGTTCCCAAAGACCGAGAACCTCGTCGGGGATATGAATACCAACCTGTCCGGCATCTTCACTTTCCTCTTCATCGCGGTGGCGCTGATCATGAGTATGACGGCTACGACCGAATTTGGAGCCACCCAGTGGGTAGAACGTATCCTGGGTAACGCCGGAGCAAACGCCATGCTGCTGCTTGCGATGACGGCCGGTATTATGGCTACGGGCCGCTTTTTTGCCGGACCGCTGATCCACCGTTTCAATTCGGTCGGTGTGTTGATTGCTTCTGCCGTACTCTCTGCTGCCGGTTTATACATGCTGAGCATGGTCACCGGCCCCCTGGTG
>JBASAV010000502.1:0-18088 GCA_049650785.1 Lewinella sp.
CCGAGTGCAAAGGCTATAAGTACCCCGATAATGAAGGCCAGCACCACCCCGATCAGCAAAGCGATCGCCCCGGCCGGGCCGGCGTGTTTCATCTGCTGGGGATCGGCACCCGTAGCCGTAGCTACTACGGCAAAGTCACGCAGCATCGAGCCACCCAAAAGGGCCATACCGGAAAAGAGCGGATAACTGGCAATGCCCCGTTCGCCTCCCACGAAGGCCAGTATCAGGCCGACGATGATGGCCAACGCTACTCCGGGGATTATGCCGCCCAGTACCCGACGGGCTATCCAGAAGGATACCGCCAGAATGACGCCGACCACCAGAAAGGCAAAGATCAGTCCGTTTTTGATCAGCAGATCGGAAAGGATGTCCGTCATGATCCCGGCCTTGTGTCTTCCCGCCCGATACGCGATAGGAAGGGGACCAAAGCCAGGGCCGCTACGGTGGCCACTACCCCGGCAAGGAGTGCCAGCCAGCCTCCCGATAAAGCGGCCGTGGCATTTTGAACCGACGCCATCGCTACGATGATGGGGATGTACATGGCACTCCAGAAGCGGATGCCACCGAGCGTGTTGCTGTCCATCAGGCCGCGGCGAGTAAGGTATCCGTTGACGAGAATCAGCAGCAGCATCGCGAACCCTACACCGCCAACGTCGCCGTCGATGCCGATCACCGAGCCCAACAGCGTACCGGTAATCTTACCGATCAGGAAGCAGGCGGCCAGGGTAGCCACCCCGTAGATGGTCATACAAACCGCTTTTTAAGCTCCCGCTTGGTTACTTTTCCCATCACGTTGCGGGGCAGGTCATCCTGAAAGATGTACTTCCGGGGCAGCTTGTAACCGGGAAGGCGGTCCCGTAACCACCCTTCCAAAGCGGGTAGATCGAGCTGTCCGTCGTCTACGATGAGACTGGCACCGATTACCTCGCCCCATTCCTCGTCCGGCAGGCCAACCACGCCGCATTCCCGGATGGCGGGGTGCTTGCGCAGTACCTCTTCTATTTCCAGCGCGGATATCTTATAGCCGCCGGACTTGATTATATCTACCGAGTTACGGCCGAGAATCCGGTACGCTCCGTTGTCAAGCGTAGCGACGTCGCCGGTCTGGAACCACCCATCCTGGGTGAAAGCATCAGCGGTGGCATCCGGTCGGTCCCAGTATTCCAAAAAGACGTTCGCGCCCTTCACCTGAATTTCTCCGGCGTCGCCCTCCGTCACCGGTTCGTTCTCTTCGTCGACCAAACGCACCGAGACGCCCTCCAGCGCCTGACCGATGTGGCCGGGCCGGCGATCGCCGCGGTAGGGGTTGCTGATGGCCATGCCCATCTCGGTCATGCCGTAGCGTTCCAGCAGGGTATGCTCGCTGATCGCCTTCCACCGTTCCAGCACGGATACCGGTAGGGCGGCCGATCCGGACACCATCAGGCGGAACGCCTCTAGCCGTTTGGATATCTCCTGGCGTTCTGCCTCCGGCAAAGTATCGTAAAACGCAAGCAGCTTGTAGTAGATGGTCGGAACGGCCATGAAGACGTTCACCTCCCCGCTCCGGAATCGGTCAAATATGGCTGACTCGCTGAATCGCGGCATAAACTCGCAGCAGGCCCCACTCCACAGTGCGCAGCACAGGGCGTTAACGATGCCGTGTACGTGGTGCAACGGCAGGACGTTCAGGATCCGGTCCTCGGGTGCCCATTCCCAGGCGGCCACCAGGCTGGTAACTTGGGCCTCAATGTTAGCGTGGGTCGTGACCACACCTTTGGGTTTACCGGTGGTCCCGCTGGTGTACAGGATCAGGGCGCGACGGTCGGGCGTAATGTCCGGCAAGCGGACCGTGCCGCTGCCTACCTGATGGGCCGGACGGAAGTCCGTATCGGGCAGGTCGAAGATGGGCTCGAGTAAGTCCTGGTACTCCGGAGAGTACAGCACCGACCGGGCCTGGGTATCCTCAATCACGTACTGCAGGGAGGGCAGGGGGTGCTTCGTACAAAGCGGGACGGCGATGCCCCCGGCTCGCCAGATACCCCACTGGATCGCTACGTAGAGGAAACCGGGTGGTACGAGAAAGGCAACCCGCTCTTCCTCGAGGTCGTCCATTTCTTCCAGTAGATCGGCGGCGATTTCGGCAGATTTTCGCTCGAGTTCCGCGTAGGTATAGGTTTGGTTGTCGCTGATTATGGCGGGCCGGTCCGAATATCGGCGGGCCCGTTCGATCAATTGAAGCACGGTCGGTGGATTAGCGCATGAAGACTTATACCGACAAGGTATGCTTTTGTCGGGCATATTCTCAGTCGCCCCGCTCACTCCCTACGGTCGCTGTCGGCGGACGCACCGCGGGGTTCCGGCGTTAATTGGATGGGTCCGGGATGGCCTCTTCCGAGGGCTAGTTGCCCGGGAGGTAACCTAATAGAGTGGTGGTAGTGGCCGCGTCCAAAAACTGACTGGCCTCGGCACGGTCCCGTGGGATCGGCTCGCCCGCACAGGTGAAGTAAACCGGCTCTATATAGCAGGTAGCCGAAGATACTTCGTAGACTATCTCCTCAGCGGTTTGGATAAGAAAAACGGACATTCGACAGGGTAATTGGGGTTCCTGGACCAAACCGAGTCGTTCGCTGGTTTGGCTGGCACACACCTCGGTCGCACCGGGTGATTTCTCACACCCTGAGATGCCCAGCTAGAAGCCGCTCAGGACGGCCAGCAACAGGATGGATATGAGTTTCATGTACCGTAGACGGCGGCCGCATCACCGACGTTGGTCATTCGGGCAAAAATCCGATGGTCTGGCCGGTTTCGGCGTTGCGGTAGAAGTCGGCCAGGCAATCGGCGTCTCCCGCATCACAAACGGGATCTCCATTGCAATCGATAGGGGAGGCAACCAGTCTACAATTAGGTGAACTCAATTGAAAATAGTAGCGCTCATCCTTCAACAGGACTTCTACGGAAGTACGACAACCCGTACCCGGGTCCGCCGGTAGCAGTCCCAGGCGATCGATGGTCTCCTGCACACAGTTTCGGTCACCTGGAACGAAGCCAAGGTTTTGTAACAGGGCCGCGCGCTCCATCACGGGTGTAGTGGCGGATGTGTCCGGTAGAACGGGCTGTCCGTCGCAGGTATACCAGCGTGAAAAACCATCGCAATAGCGTATCTCCGGTCGATAATTTGGTTGGCACAATCATCGATCAGGGCATCATTCATCGCAGGATCGTCCTTTTCGCAGCCCGTCCAGCCGCAGAGGAGCCCCGTTAGGAACAGGAGTATAGAATTATGAACTTGCTTCATGGAGGGTAGGACGAAAAACACCCACCATCCCGTTGGTCCGCTAGAATCGCAGCAAACCGTAGCCTCGCATCTGGTACATCGCTACGGTCGTCAGCATCGAGGTGGCTATCTCTACTTCCGGGGCCACGGCATCCGTAGGAATTTCGCGACTCAAGAGCGATTGCCCGCACACCGTAACCTTCACCCCCGCTTCCCGCAGTGACCGGATCAGCGGCAGATTGGGATTGTCGACACCGAATATTTCCCGGTATTCCGCATCGGTGACCACGTCGAAAGTAGCCCCCCCGTGAATGGCCAGCACCACGTCCAGGCTATCGGCCGGCACGCCTCCCACGGCGAAGAGGTTGAGCATACGGGCCACATTGTAAAGGCCGAAGCCCGTGCTGTCGGGGTCGTCCGAGCCGGTGAATACGTCGACCACGATTCTATAGGCTTGCTCCGGATCGGGGGTGACCGTAGCTTCCGGCATGTCGTATATCCCGCCGTACGGCACGACCGGTGTTACGCGCTCCTGGGCCATGACCGAAGTGAAGTAAGCAGCACTGACCAGCAGGGTGAGGGTTAAAGCGGGTCGCAGAAAGGAAAGAGACATAGCTGATATTTGGGGGAACCGGCGCAAGATAACCGCTGCCGATCCGCAGGCTAGGATGATAAACGAGCAGATTTCGGGACGGTCTTCCAATTATTGGAACGCATGAAAAATTGTAAATACGTAATCGGCTGATTATGAATGGAGGTGAGAACTGGCACGGGTTTAGCTTATCAGTAGGTGGCTATATAACTAAAGAACACTACAAACGCACTCATTTTCCTAACCGCCTCCCAAATGTTGACACACAAACAAATACATACGGCTTGACGCCGGCAGGGTGCCGATGAATCACCCTCAGTCAAGCTAAGGAAGTACACCCAGTCCCGGTAAGCGGACTGGCGTGTATTTTTCTTTTTCGATATCTGTCTTCTTTCCAGCTATTCCTCATTTCCGTGTGAGGGATCGTATCCTGCGTGTGCCAGCGACATACTAGGGCACCCCCTTTCTACGTATAATATGGGTAGACTATCTTCCCATACACCAACCCGTTCCATCGGTCTTTTTAGGCTGGCTGGATTATTAAGTTTAGAAAGTGGACAGTTTCAAAATCTTCGTTGTCGAAGACGACCCCTTCTATGGTAAACTGCTAAAGCACCATCTCAGTCTCAATCCAGACTTTGACGTTGAGCTTTTCACCTCCGGCAAGGAATGCCTGGATGCGCTTTATCAGAAGCCCGATGTGATCAGTATGGACTACGGGTTGCCGGATATGAACGGTAGCGAATTATTCTCCCGTATTCGCGCACTCAACAGCTCCGTCCCGATCGTCATCATCAGCGGACAGGACGATATCAATACCGCCGTAGATCTCCTCAAGCGGGGCGCCCGCGACTACATCGTCAAGGACGATAACACCAAAAGTTTCCTGTGGAAGTCGATCGTCAACATCCGGGAAAACAGTGATCTGAAAGAAGAAGTCGAGTCCCTTAAGGGGCAGCTGGAGGAGAAGTACAGCTTTGAAGGCATCATCGGAAAAAGCAAGGCGATGCAGTCCATTTACGGTATGCTGCGCAAAGCCGTCAAGTCGAACATCAACGTTAGTATCACCGGGGAAACCGGTACGGGAAAGGAGGTGATCGCCCGGGCGATCCACTTCAACAGTGACCGGAGTAAGAAGCCGTTCATGGCCGTCAATACCGCCGCCATTCCCGAAAATCTGCTGGAAAGCGAACTCTTTGGCCACGAGAAAGGCGCCTTTACCGGCGCGGTCGGCCGCAAAGCGGGAAAGTTTGAAGCCGCAAAGGACGGTACCCTATTTCTGGACGAGATAGCCGAGATGGATCTCACGCTGCAGAGCAAAATTTTGCGGGCCATCCAGGAGCGGGAATTCTGCCGGGTGGGCGGCACCGAAACGATCCCCTTTAAGGCAAGGCTGCTAACGGCCACCCACCGGGACCTGGAGGTGCAGGTACGGGAGGGCAAATTCCGCGAAGACCTTTACTACCGCATTATGGGACTTCCCATTGCCCTACCGGCCCTGCGGGAGCGGGGGGAAGACGTGCTGCGGCTGGCCGACTTCTTCGTCAAACAGTACGCCAAGGACAACGGAGTCGCCGCACTCAAGCTTAACAAGAGTGCCAAGGACAAAATGATGAAGTACGACTTCCCGGGCAACGTCCGCGAACTAAAGGCCATAATCGACCTGGCCTGCGTAATGACGGAGACCAATCGGATCAGCGCCGAAGACATCATCTTCTCCGGCCTGAACAGCCAGTCCACCTTCGAGTACGGTAACAAAACCATGCGGGAATACACCTGCGAGATCCTGGAGTACCACCTGGAGAAACACGACAATAACGTTGTTCAGGTCGCCAAGATCCTGGACATGGGCAAGTCGACCATTTACAATATGCTCAAGAGCGGCGAACTGCAAAGCCAGTACGCTCGCTAAGGCAGTCTTGCCTGACAGCCACCCAACACGTTCATACACAGACATGCATCGGGACCCCTTTCTCTCCGGGGTCTGCTAGTAACTCACTTAATGGCTTATCATAAAAAACTGACCCGACAGATCAAAAAGCACCTCTCCGACGAGGTGCTAGAACTTGCTGAGGTCCAGGCTTTGCTGCGTAGTGTCGATCAATCCTATTCGGCCTGCGATCAGAACCGGGAAACCATGGAACACGCGTTTCGTGTTACGCAGAACGAGATGGAGGAAGTAAACCAGGAGCTGAATTGCCTGGTCGACCAGCGGCAACGCAGCCTGAAGGAATTGAACCGGGCGGCCGCCGAACTGATCGATGGGGACAAGGGTGAGGTGACGGAAGGTGATTTAGTGTCGCTCGCCGAAAATATCCGTGGCCGGGTCCACGTCAGTGCCATTGTCAAGGATGAGCTCAGCCGGAATATTAACCTGTTCAAGGCGCTACTCAACAATCTTAAATCAGCCGTACTCATCGAGAATGAGCATGGCGAGATTTTGTACGCAAACGAACTCTTCTGCGAGTACTTTTCCCAGGCCTTTGAGCCCGATGATCTGATTGGCGCCGATGCGGAAGATGCCCGGGAGCAGGCCAAAGTCCTTTTCCAGCATCCGGACCTCTTCATGCTGTCAATCGAGAAGGTACTTACCAACCGTCTGCCCATATACAATGAGCGGTTGGACATGGCCAACGGTCGCATTCTGGAACGTGACTACGTGCCCATCTTCGTCAACGGAGAATATCGGGGCCACCTGTGGAAGTTTAACGATGTAACGGAGAAGACCCGCTACGAGGACCGCCTGCGCGAAAGTGAGGAGCGTAACCGACTGGTGATGGATAGCTCTCAGGATGCCATCGTTGTCTGCAACGGCGAGGGAAAGATCGAAAGCTGGAACCCCCGGTCGGAAGAACTCTTCGGTTGGAAGCTGAGTGAGGTGAAGGGCCTGGACGGCGCGGAAATTATCCTGCCGGCGCAGCTGCGGGATAATAAAGCCATCTACTTTCAGGACTACCTGTCTTCGGACATGCGGGGCCTGAAGAACAAGGTGCTAGAAATTACAGCGGTGAACCGGTCCGGAAAAGAGTTTCCGATTGAACTGGTGTTGGTAAACTATCAGCAGCACGGTGAGCCGTATTACGCCGCCTTCATCAAAGATATTTCCGCTCGTAAGCGGTCCGAAACGCGCCTGAAGGCACAGGAGGAAAAGTACCGGAACATGATATCGGACATGAATCTCGGACTGCTCAATATTGATCTCGATCACAAGATCGTCTATGCCAACCAGGGGTTCTGTGACATGACCAATTATACGTTGGACGAATTACTGGGAAGCCACACGGATATCTTCAAGTACGACGACGTATCGAGGCGGATCGCCCGTAGTAAGATGGCCCTTTCCCGCCAGGGCTTCAGCGAGACCATGGAAATTGCCGCCCGTAATAAAGCCGGAGAGAAGCGGTGGTGGTTTGTCTCCGGCGGACCCAGTTATAATGACAAGGGAGAGCAGACCGGCGCGGTGATCATCCACCTCGATATCACGGAGCAGAAGCGATTGAAGGAGGAACTGGAGGTCGCCAAGAATAACGCCGAACAGGCGTCGGTCGCCAAAGAAGCCTTCCTGGCTAACATGAGCCACGAGATCCGTACGCCGCTCAACGCCATTATCGGTATGATCCGGGAGTTGAGCCGGGAAAAACTGTCCCCGAAACAGCAAAATTACCTGAGCCACACCGATTCCGCCGCCCGGCACCTGCTATCCATTGTCAACAGTATCCTCGACATCTCCAAGATTGAAGCCGGCGAGCTCGAACTCGACGAAACGGACTTCAGTCTGGAAGCACTGGTGGCCAATATTCGCAGTATCCTCCACATCAAAGCGGCGCAGAAGGGACTCAACCTGGACTGCCACTTGAGCGATAAGATCTCGCCGGCGCATCTGGGAGATAGCGCGCGTATCCGTCAAATTCTCATCAACCTGCTGGGCAACGCGATCAAATTCACCCTGGAGGGAACCGTCAGTCTCTGTGCCGAAGTAGTTCGGGAAGACGACCACGAGCAATTACTGCGCATCGAGGTGGCCGATACCGGTATCGGCATGGACGAAGCATTCCTAAGTGAGATCTTCTCCAAATTCAGCCAGGCGGACCGGTCTACCGCCCGTCGTTTCGGAGGCACCGGCCTGGGCATGTCCATCACCAAGGAGTTCATCCGGCTGATGGGAGGGTCGATCGAAGTATTCAGCCAGAAAGGAAAGGGTACCCAGTTTGTGATCCACGTGACACTGCCGAAGGGCAACATCGACAAGCTCACCCGTCAGGAAAGTCATAACCAGCAATTGCTCAACGGAACGAGTATCCTGCTGGTCGAAGACAACATCATGAACCGCTTTATCGCCAAGAAAAGCCTGTCCCACTTCGGATGCAAGGTGGACGAAGCGGAGAACGGACGGATTGCCCTCGACATGCTACGCGAGAAAACCTACGACCTGGTCCTGATGGATATTCAGATGCCGGAGCTCGACGGGGTAGCCACCACTAAGATCATTCGCGGTGAACTACACCTTGATGTGCCCATCATCGCCGTAACCGCAAATGCCTTCAAGAAGGATATCGATCTCTACCTCAGCATCGGGATGAATGACTACGTCACCAAGCCCTTCGAAGAGCGGGCCCTGTTCGATACCCTCGCCCAGCAACTCCGCGATCGGATCCATACGGAAAACGTTGCCGTGGAATACGCCGGCAAGAGCTACGATTTGGCTGAATTGCGCAAGCTTAGCCGCGGGGATGACGATTTTGTCCGTAAAATGGTCGAGATCTTCGTCGAGCAGACGCCGGCGGCGCTGCAGGAAATCCGCATGGCCCTACAGCAGCGTGACTACATCACCGTTTCCAAGGTAGCCCACCGCATCAAGCCGAGTATTGCCAGCATGGGCGTCGGTCAGTTGGATGGGGTCGCCAAGGATATCGAGGTCTACGCCAAATCGGCGCAGGTGAGCCAGGAAGAATTGACCAACAAGATTGACTTCTTCTCCGCTACCCTGACTACGGTGGTTGAAAAACTGCGGGAGGACGAACTCGCTACGGTTGAGTAGATCCGATCCGTGGAAGACGGGATTGAGCCCAAACTAGATGTTAAACCTCTGATCCATGTTAAGTTAGTGTGAACTAGGTGTAACGTATGGCGTATAGTGAGAAACCAAGCAGCGGTTGCCGTCTGGGTGCAGTGCTGTTACTACAACCCAATGCGCACCATGAACACTTTCTATCACCGATACATTCCGAGGAAACACTGGTTCGCTAAGTTTGATGACAAGGCACTGATCGTCCTATTTGCGGTCATTCTCGCCGACATCGTATTTCTCCTGCTGCACCTCGGCCTTAACTTTGATCTGTTTTCGGACCGGCAGCTTCACCTGGAGGTAGACAACGGCTATTCCGAACAATTCCAATACCTCAAGCTCGCGGTCAGCGTCGGTCTCCTGCTTTTCGTGTTTGTCGCGCGTCGGGGGAAGGTTAGAATCATGCTGGCATTGCTGTTGCTGTTTCTACTGCTTGAGGATATTCTGCAGGTCCACGAGGATTTCTATTTGATCGGGGAGCGTTTCCTTTCGCTGCAGGCTATCGGTGAACTCACCAAACGCGGCCTCTGGGAGCTGATCTACGGATTGGGCGTAGGGGGTGCCTTACTGGGACTGTTCCTCCTGACGGTGATCCGTACGGCCGATCCGGTCCTGCGGAAGCGGATGGTGTTACTCAGTATCCTCCTGGTATTTTTTGGCGTATTCGGCGTACTGATCGATGCCTTCCACGGGATTTTTCAGCACGCCGGCGGGACGCCTTATCTGGAGAGCTTCCTGGGTATCGTAGAGGACTGGGGCGAAATGCTCACTATATCGCTGATCACCGCCGTCATCATCGATGACCTCTACCGGACGGCTCCGACGAAGGTGCTTTCGGGCGGACCGAGGTAGCTGGGTTTCAAGCCGCCGGCGTCGATAACGAACTTCTGAAATACTACCCCCGGATCGACCATCCACACCCGTAGCGTATGCTGGCCGGCTTCCAGCGCCCCGTGATCTGACCGCTTTGTTCGGATGTGATCCGTCACCGACGTATTCCACCAGTCCGGGTACGCCCAGTCGGGCTGCGTTTCTCCGGCGTGAATGTTGACCACCTGGGGGGCTTCGTCGTCGATGGCGATAGCGTACTTCAGCCCCTCGTTTTTCTGGTAATTCAGGGTAGGGGAGAGGAAAGTCTCTACCGAAAGGGTCGCGGTATCCAGTAACGTGAAGGTGTATTCCAGTCGGGGAGCACCGTTCAGCGGATCCTGTCGCTCCGCATCGGCAGGCTCCGGCGTGATGGCGGAGTGAGTACGTCCGAGATTGGGAACCTCCGTCCAGTGAGCACTGGCTGCCTCGGTTTTGTCGGCATAGTTGATGGCCTCTATGGATACGATCCCGTTATTTTCCACGAAACCCACGGCTTCCGTAGCCGGTCTCCGGATAGGGACTTCGATGGGGAATTCTTGCCGTCCGTCGCTAATCACCAATCGGCCCGTTGACCGGTCCTGCGGAGCATGGCTCCAATCAACACTTACGAATACTTTCTCCTCGAATGCGACCGTACCGGAGGACGTACTCACCTCGATCCAGTCTTCGTCCGGTACGACGGTATAGTGCAGGGGTTCACTTCCCCGGTTGAAGACCTCCACGAAGTATTCCTGATCGTTGATGGGGTCGAAGGTGGGAAAAGTACGGCTATGCAGACCACCCCGCGTCCAGCGCGAACCGGGGCCGTGCTCCACCACGTAACCCAGAGACGCCGTCTCAGGCGTGTTTATGTAGGTGACGGCGGGCATCCGGTCCACGGGAGGCTCCGCCCAGCTGGTGTATCCGATGTGGTTCTGGGCCATGAAGTGGTTCCACTTGCCCCCGGCCAGGGTGTCGTGGTAGTAGCGAATCAGGTCCGCGTCCCGCATGAATTTTTCCTTCGTTAACTCGGCGTAGTGGTTGGCGGAGGCGCGTTGCTGCGTGGCGTACTGCTGGTTCCTTCCCGCGGCGACGTACATCTGATTGAGGTTACGGGAGATTTCGATCGGGAAGTGGACAAGTTGGTAGTAGGCATCCCGGGCCCTTTCGTCCAGTTCCGCGTAGACCCGTTGGCTGCGTTCGTACAGCGAATCGTACTCAGCGAGAATCCGGTCGGCCTCCCGGTAATTATCGAGACTGTAGGTTTCCGGTTTGATCATCTCCGGCGTACGGCGGGCGCTGTATTTCGTGGACAGGGCTAAAATGTCGGCAATCTCGTCGGCCTGCCCCGGCCCGAATTGCTGCGCGGCCCAGTCGGTATAGTAACCGGGCAGATCGGCGGCTTCCATATCGGCGTTCCAGGCAAAGTCGAGGAAGAAGCTGATCGGCAGTTCCATGGGCTTGAGGTCGCCGACGTTGGTGATCCAGAGATCGCGCACGCCCCATTCGTACGACAGGTTCATCTGCTCCCACACCCGCTCGATCTGGGTGACGTTGAGCCAGCGGTAGGAAACCGGTCCGCCCACGAAATCGAAGTGGTAATACATGCCGTAGCCGCCCTCGGAATCCATGTCCTCCTTTTTGGGAAGGATGCGAACGTTGCCCCAGTTGTCGTCGCAGAAGAGGACCAGGATGTCGTCGTCCACGCGCATCCCCTTATCGTAGTAGTCCTGTACTTCTTTGTACAGTGCCCATACCTGCGGCGTCTCGGAGGCGGGTTGGCCGGTTACGTCGGCGATGATCTCGCGCTGGTCTTCGATGATGCCCTTTAGCAGGGGGACGGCCGTTCCCTCACCCATGGCTTCGTCGCCATCGCCACGCATGCCCAGGGTGACCACGCTTTCGTACCCACCCATGCGTTCGATACCGCCCCGCCAGAATTCCCGCAGCTTTTCGGGGTTGGTCTGGTAGTTCCACGCACCACCGTCGTAGCGGCTCCACTCTTCGTGGTACCGCATCATCGGTTCGTGGTGGGTGGTGGAGATCACGATGCCGTAGTCGTCGGCCTTCTGCAGGTTGTCCGGATCGTCGGTAGCGAAGACACGCGGACGCCACATGGCCGGCCACAGGTAATTCGCTTTGTTGCGGAGCAGCAGTTCGAAGATCTTCTCGTAGAAGTCCGCGTTGAAGGACCCGAAGTTCTCCTCCACCCAGCCGGTAAGGGCGGGCGCTTCATCGTTTAAAAATATACCCCGGTACTTCACGGAAGGGCCATCGGATACGTAGCGATCGCGGCTGACGTACAGTTCTTCCTTGCTCTGTACGGGTGCGTCCGCCCAGTAGTGCCAGGGGGATACGCCCATTTTTTCGGACAGCGTGAATACCCCGAAGGCGGCCCCCCGCTTATCGCTGCCGGCAATCACCAGTGCTTCCTTGATACCGGGCAACGGCCGTTTGACCGTCTGAATAACGAAGCGCTCCCAACCTCCTTGTATCTCGCCGACGTCCAGTTTGCCGCGGCGGATCATCTCGTCGATCGGCGTGCTGTGGCCGATGGAACCGACAATGATCACGCGATCTCCGGCGGCCGTAGCCGATGTCAGTAATTCCGGTTGCTTGCCGGTAACCTTATTGACGTCGTCGGCCAGGAAGCCGGCGGCCAGCGCGATGAGTTTTTCGTCTGCCGTGTCGTACAGGATCTGGGTGGCTTCGTTGTCGACGAGAGCGAAGTGCCCGTCGTCCGTAGCACGGTCGGTTATTTGAATCTGGGCTTGAAGGGAAGCGCAGGCTAAGCACAGCAGGCAGAAGAAGTAGGGCATGATCGGATGGCAATAGGAAGAAATAAGGATAGTACAATCGATTGCGTAGGCTTGTTGAATGAATTTGGGCGGCGCCGCGCAGGAGGTAGCTTCCGCGGCAATCGTATCTTACGGAACAACACCTGACATCATGCGATACTCCCTCTCTCTATTCTTCCTTCTCTTATTTTCCACCTACGGACATAGTCAGCAACGGCCCGTTGAGGACCTGGATCGCGGACTGGTTGCGGTGCGGCCGGACGAGTCGACCGTCTTCCTGAGCTGGCGGATTTTGTCGGGGGATGAGGAAGGGGTGAGCTTCAATATGTTCCGCGCCACGGACGGCGGCGACCGCATTCAGTTGAACGACCAGCCCCTCGCGGGCGGAACGAATTTCTTAGACCTTACGGCCGATCTCAGCGCGGATAACCAATACAGCGTCGAGGCCATCACGCCGGGGTCGACGTCCTCGGCCGGCGGCAGCTATACGCTCCCGGCAGCGACGCCGGTCCGGAACTACCTAACCGTTCCCCTGCAGACGCCGGACGGTCATCACCCCAACGATGCCTCGGTGGGTGATCTGGACGGCGACGGTGAATACGAGATCGTGGTTCATCAGGTGGGCCGGGGGCACGACAACAGCCATTCGGGCATGACCACTCCGCCGGTGCTGGAGGCCTACGAACTGGACGGCACGCTCCTCTGGCGGATCAACCTCGGCCGCAATATCCGCGAGGGCGCCCACTACACCCAGTTCATCGTTTACGACCTGGATGGCGACGGCCGTGCCGAGGTAGCCTGCAAAACCGCCGACGGCACCACCGACGGAGAGGGCACCGTGATCGGTGATGCCGAGGCTAACTACATCAACGACGATGGGTACATTCTGGCGGGTCCGGAATTCCTGACCGTATTTGACGGACAGACGGGCGCCGCCCTCGCCACCGTCGACTATGATCCGCCCCGCCACCCGGACACGGAGCAGCCCACCACCGAGCAACTGGACGAACTCTGGGGCGACGGCTACGGCAACCGGATGGACCGCTTCCTGGCGGGCGTCGCCTACCTGGATGGCGAAAACCCCAGCCTCATCATGGCGCGGGGCTACTACACCCGGACGGTAGTCGCCGCCTACGATTTTCGTGAAGGCACGGTGGAAAAAAGATGGACCTTCGACAGCGCCGACGGTAATCCCGAAAATGCCCCCTACGGTGGGCAGGGGAACCACAGCCTCAGCGTAGCCGATGTGGACGATGACGGTCGCCAGGAGATCATCTACGGTGCCATGGTGCTGGACGATGACGGTACGGGGCTGCACACTACCGGGCTCGGCCACGGAGACGCCCTCCACGTTTCCGACCTGGACCCCACCCGTCCCGGGCTGGAAATTTTCGACATTCAGGAGCGCTTCGACGATGCCGGTGCCCATTTCCGCGACGCCCTCACCGGCGAAGTGCTGTGGAAGAAACCCTCGGTCAAGGCCGGGGAGGACGGTGAAGGACCCGGGCGCGGGCTTTCGGCGAATATCGATCCGCGTTACCCCGGCAACGAGCAGTGGGTACGGGGCGCAAATATCGAAGGGCTGTTCAGCGCTAAAGGGGAATTGATCACCGAGAATAAACCACCGTCCTGCAATTTTGCCGTGTGGTGGGACGGCGATCTGCTACGGGAACTCCTGACCGGAAATACGATCACCAAGTGGGACTGGGAGAACGAGCGGGTGGACACGCTGCTGCTCGCCGAGGGCGCCACCTCCAACAACGGCACCAAAGCCACGCCCGCCCTGAGCGCCGACCTCTTTGGTGACTGGCGCGAGGAGGTCATCCTACGCAGTGAAGACAACCAGGAACTGCGGATCTACACGACCACTATCCCGACCGAGTACCGCTTCACCACCCTGATGCAGAACCTGGCGTACCGCGTCGCGATCGCCTGGCAAAACGTGGCGTATAACCAACCGCCGCATCCGGATTTCTACATCGGGGAGGAGATGGACAATCGGAGTCGACGATAGTTTTCGACCGCGCCAGCGGGATGCAGGCTACAGTCGGCGCGATAGATGTTTGCGATAATATTCCGCATTCGTTCCGGCGCTCTCCAGGGAACTCCGGGTGAAATTCCCGCCCTGCTCGACATAGCAGAATTCAAGTCCTGAGTCGCTGGGATTTGGAAGTAGGGTAGTGTAGTCGATGGATCCGTTGCCCAACTCCGTGTAGTCTCTGGTCACCTTATCCATGTCTTTAATGTGCCAAAGCGGGATGCGCCCGGCGTGGCGGGTGATCACCTCCCGGGGAAGCAGGCTGGAGGAGTGGATGAGCCAGTAAAAATCCAGTTCCAGCTTCACCAGATCGGGATCGGTATCGCGAACGATGACATCGAACGGAATTTCGCCGCCCGTTTCTTCGAATTCGAATCCATGATTGTGGTAGGCAAATTGCAGGCCGGCCGCGTTGACCTGCTCTCCGATGCTATTAAGCACCCCGGTTAGTCGCTTGAATTGCTCAAGGTTCCGCTGCTCCGGTGCCAGCCACGGCCACGTGATGTAGCTCATATTCAGGGCCCGTGCTCCGGAAATACACTGGTCGACAAAGGTCTTCATCGCATCCGAGGGGCGGTCGAGGTAAGCGGAGAACCCGAAGTGGCCACTGGAAGCGGTGAGTAGGTTATCGTCGAGAATGGTCTTAAACCCGGCGGCCGGGTAGCCGTAAAAGGTTCCCTGCTCCGCGTCAAAGCCGTAGGTCTCGAGATCCTGGTAGCCCATTTCCCTTAATTGCCGCAGGGTACCTACCGGATCTTCGGACATGACATCATTGACGGAGAAGAGTTGCAGGCCCATTTTATAGCTGGGCTCCGGCGGCGGGGCGGCAGCGGGAAATAGGGTAGCGGCGCCCAGTACTCCGGCTGATTGAATGAAATGTCTTCTGTTCACAACTCGATGGGATGGTGGCCGAATGCGAGTGGCCGGGATATTCATCTAAGATCGGACAAGAAAGGGAAGGTAGGTAATACCGCTAATTGGAGTTTCGATCTGGCATTGGATGATCATTAGCTACCCGTGAAGAACCGGGGGGTGCGCACCCTTGCGGGAAGTCGCTATATTTCAGCGCTTCTACTAACTGATCATAACTCTTGTCGATGCGCTGTCTAGCCGGCATACTCCTGTTTGCCACCATCTTTTATACCAGCGCTCCGGCGCAAAATGAATCTGCTGCGACCGAGGGCACCCCGGAAGTGGAGACCCGGGAATCTGAGTGGATCAGCCTCTTTGACGGCGAAACCACGGACGGCTGGCGCGGCTACAATGCCGAGGAGATGCCCCCCGGCTGGGTGGCTGAAGACGGCGTCCTGTACTTCGATACCGAAGTGGAACTGGAGCAGGATTACGAGGGCGGCAAGGATATTCTGTACGGCGAACGGGAGTTCGATAATTTTGAATTGGAGCTGGACTGGAAGATACCGGCGGGCGGTAACAGTGGCATCCTATACCATGTCAAAGAAGGCTACGACGCCCCCTCCGAGGTGGCCCCCGAGTACCAGCTCATCGACGATGCCGATTACGCCGATATCCACGATCTGACCGGCTACAACAGCCAATTCGGCGTCGACCATCCCGAGCGACTACAGGACTGGCAAAGCACCGCGGCCGACTACGCCATGTACACCCCCGACAGTACCAAAAAGCAACTGAACCCCGCCGGTGAGTGGAACAGCACCCGCATCGTGTACACTCCCGAGCGGGTGGAGCACTGGCTGAATGGGGAAATGGTGCTGTCCTTCACTCCCTACTCCGATGATTGGGAGGAGAAGCGCAACTCCGGCAAGTGGAAGGATGCGCCGGACTACGCCAAATTCCGTAGCGGGTATATCGCGC
Source organism: Lewinella sp. (assembly GCA_049650785.1). GTDB lineage: Bacteria > Bacteroidota > Bacteroidia > Chitinophagales > Saprospiraceae > Neolewinella. Next base: position 16,432 of record JBASAV010000502.1, read on the forward strand.
TGCAGGACCACGGTAGCCCCCTCTGGTTCCGGAACATCCGAATCCGGGAACGGTAGGGAATGGGGGTTGTGCTTTGGTGGGGCATTGCACCGCAGATCACGCGGATTTAGGCGCGGATTTTTTCCGGCTACGCCCCTCCGCGGATTGTGCCCGCGGCACGGGCAGGGAAGCTTTCGGGATAGCAAGTAAGTTCCCAGCGTACCCGCCCAGACATTCGATGACCGACCCACACTCCACAAATGAAAAACCGACAACCGAATCCAAGATTATCCCGCCAAGACATCCGAGGACAGCCTAGCCCCTCCGCACCCCCCCAGACAAATGAATTTTAAATAGATACCTACCTTGTCAGGTACCGCCGCGCCGTCGGATCGAGAACGAAACGCAGATAACCATTCGTCATGCAAAGAAGAAAATTCATCCAAAGCAGCGCCGCCCTGGCCGCTACCGCACTCATGTCCCAATACACCGCTGCAAGCGGGCGACCCGCAGATCAACTTCGGACCGCCCACATCGGTCTGGGATACCAGGGTAAGGAGGACATGGCGGCCATCGCTTCCCATCCGTCGGTGAAAGTGGTGGCGCTGTGCGACGTGGATGCCTCCATGCTGGCCGCCGCCAAGGCCGAACAGCCGGAAGCCAAAACCTACGCCGACTACCGCGTCATGCTGGAGGAGATGGGCGACGAGATCGACGCCGTGATCGTCTCTACGCCCGATCACGCGCACGCCCCGGCCTCCTTACTGGCCATGGGGATGGATAAGCCCGTGTACTGCCAAAAACCACTGACGCACCACGTCTCCGAAGCGCGGGAGATGGACCGCGTGGCCCGGGAACGGAACCTGGTGACGCAAATGGGGATACAGGTGCACAGCTTCTACGACTACCGGATGGCGACCGAACTGATCCGGTCGGGTATCATCGGGAAAGTGCACACCGTACGTGCCTGGTCGCCGAAGAACTGGGGCTACGACGGACCAAAGCCCGAAGGGAGCGATCCGGTGCCCGAAAGCCTCGACTGGAATCTCTGGCTCGGCACGGCACCCGAACGGGAATACGAAGACGGGCGCTATCACCCCTCCAACTGGCGCAAGTATCTGGATTTTGGCTGCGGCACCCTCGGTGATATGGGCGTGCACATCTTCGACACCCCCTACAACGCCCTTGAACTCGACGTACCACTGACCATCGTCAATGAATGTCGCCCGCCCAATGGCTACGGCTTCCCGGAGCATAATACGGTGACCTACGAATTCCCGGGTACGGATTACACCGGCGACCGACTAAAGTGGGTGTGGTACGACGGCCCCGGCGCGCCGGACGATCACGAAGACCTCGAACTTCCGAACGGCGATGAATTACCCGAGCAGGGAGCGGTATTTGTGGGCGAAAAAGGACGACTGCTCCTGCCGCACTTTATGCAGGAACCCCGCCTGATCGTGGAGGGTGCCTACCAGGACATCAGCTCCGATATCGCGGACACTGCCGAGTCCATGGACCTGGGTGAACCCATTCGGGACTACGGTAGCGAAAGCCCCAAGCACTACCACCAATTCGTCGATGCCTGTCTGGGGCAGGCCGAAACGACCGCTCCCTTCAGCTACGCCGCGCGCCTGACGGAGGTGATTCTGCTGGGGGTGGTGGCCGGTCGCTTCCC
>JBASAV010000503.1:0-3922 GCA_049650785.1 Lewinella sp.
CATGAACTACCACTTCCCGCTCATGCCGCGCATGTACATGAGCATCAAGATGGAGGACCGCCACCCCATCACGGACATCTTCGACCAGACCCCGGAGATCCCCGAAAACTGCCAGTGGGCCACCTTCCTGCGGAACCACGACGAACTGACGCTCGAGATGGTCACCGACGAGGAGCGGGACTTCATGTACAACGTCTACGCCAGCGACCGGACGGCCCGTATCAACCTGGGCATCCGCCGCCGCCTGGCTCCGCTCATGGACAACGACCGGAACAAGATCGAGCTGCTGAACGTGCTGCTGATGAGTTTGCCCGGTACCCCCGTGCTGTACTACGGTGATGAGATCGGCATGGGCGATAATTACTACCTGGGTGACCGCGACGGTGTCCGTACCCCCATGCAGTGGAACAACAACGAGAACGCCGGCTTTTCCGAAGCCAATCCGCACAGCCTGTACCTGCCCGTGATCCGGGATACCGAGTACAGCTACCGCTGGGTCAACGTCCGCCGCCAGCAGGAGAACCCGAACAGCCTGCTCAACTGGACCAAGAAACTGCTCAACAAGCGGAAGTCCTTCAAGGTATTCGGCCGTGGTAAGATCCACTGGCTCAAGCCGGACAACGGGCGGATCCTGGCCTTCATCCGTGAATACGAGGATGAGCGCGTGATCGTGGTCGTCAACCTGAGCCGTCACCCCCAGGCCGTACGGCTGGATCTTTCCGACTACGAAGGAACCAAGGTGCGCGAGGTATTCGGACGTACCCACTTCGAAGAGGTGGGCCGCAACCCGTACCAGATCACCATGGCCGGTCACGGTTACTACTGGCTGGAACTCGAACCGACGCACGGTCGCAACGTGGATACCCGGGAGCTGAGTAAGACGACACTGCAGGCGGACAAGCTGAAAAATTTCTTCAGTAAACCGAATATCCGCAGCCTGGAGCAATCCGTGCTACCCAATTTCCTCCGTTCCGTCTCCTGGATGGGCGTTCGGGCACCCCAGCTCGATCAGGTGAAGATCTACGATTACCGCCTCCAGGCTACCAGCGAACGCCACTTCGGCTGGATGCTGCTGGAAGCGACCTACCTGGAAGGGTTGCCGGAAATGCTGCAACTGCCGCTGGCCTTCCACCGCTTCCACGAGGACATCGACTACGCCACCCGCGAGGAGGTCCTGGCTATCATCGACAACGGCGACCGCAAAGTAGTGCTCATCGATGCACTCTACGACGAAGATTACCGCAGGGGCCTGATCAACGGTCTCCAGGATTACGGAGAGATGAAAGATTTCCGCTTCCTGGCCCAGGAAAGCATGGCTACCCGCGCCCAGCAGGACGCCAGCATGGAGTATTCCGGTACCGAATACATGACCCTCCAGAGCCGGGACTACAACATCAAGTACTACCGTCGGGTGGACGGCAACGACGTGCCCGACCTGGAAGTGAAGCATATGCTGAACCGGCGTAGCTACAGCTCGGCCCCTAACGTGGTCGGCACCCTCCACTTTACGCCAACCCAGCGACTCAATGCCACCCTGGCGATCTTCGAGGAACGCCAGGATAACGAAGGCAATGCCTGGGAATACGTCCTCAATAACCTGCGGCGCTTCTCGGAGAAGATCATCAACCGACGCGATGGTGACAACGGTGAGGAGGCCCATCCCGATGAGGTTCACGTAACCGACACCATCGTCTACAAGGACATGCCGGATACGATCCAGGATATCCTAGGACCCAGCTTCGTCATCAAGCTCGCCGAACTCGGTCGGGCAACGGCCGCCTACCACACCGTGCTGGCCGATGTGAACGAGGATGGCTTCCGGCGCGAGGCACTGAGCCTACACTACCAACGCAGCGTCTACGCCGGATTGAAGGCGGACGTGCGGGCTACCTTCGATCTGCTGAAGCGGTCGATGGACGACCTGAACGAGGACGTCGCCGAACTGGCGGATACGCTGCTCTCCCAGGAAGGGAAGCTGCATAAAATGTTACAGCGTATTTACGCCCACAAGATCGAGTCGGACAAGATTCGTATCCACGGTGACTTCACGCTGGAGCAACTGATCATCAGTGACGATCAATTCCTGATCCGCAACTTTGACGGTGACCCCGACCGCAGCTACAGCCAGCGTCGTCTGCGCCGCAGCCCCGCCAAGGACATTGCCAATATGATGCGGAGTATCGCCTACGCCGCCGGATTGGTGTATGAAGAGAACGCCGGGGGCGTAACCACCTCCGCCCGTCCGAAACTGGCCGATTGGCTGCAGACCGCTAATCGCTACCTGGCCGCCGAATACCTGACCGCCTACCGTAAAGCCACGCAGGGAACGCGCTTGCTTCCCGCGGACGACGGAGACCTGCAAGTCATACTGGATGTGTTCCGTGTGGAGAAAGCGCTGCAGGAACTGCGTTACGACCTGAATTACCGTCCGCAACAGGCATCCGTGCCCCTGCGCGGTATCCTGGAACTAATGGAGTAAGCGGGAATAGAGTTTCCGAAGCAGCCACTGGCTCGCGCCCAATCGGTATAGCGTATAGAGCATCGTGTACACCAGCTGGGTGTACGCGATGCCATTGCGCAGGTACTTACGTGGTGATGTTTCTACCGCGGCGGGCAGGATCCGAAAGGCACCCCGGTGCCGGCGTAATTTCCTGACGAGATAGTTATCCTCCAGGAGCTGCCAGTCGGTAGGATAGCCGCCGACGGCCACGAAATCACGCTGCAGCACCCACAATCCCTGGTCGCCGAAGCGAAAGGCGTCGATATGGAAGCGCGTGCAGTAACTGTAGAATTGGAGTAGCGGTGACTGGCCCTGATCCGCAAAACGAAGCTGGAAGCAGGCCGGAGGTCCGTAATCACCGGGCGGAAAGTACCGGGCATAATCCTTGGGCAGTAGTGTGTCGGCGTGGAGAAACAACAGGCTGGTACCACTGGCGGCGGCGGCCCCGGCATTCAATTGGGCGGCGCGGCCGCGGTAGCTCTTTACGATCTTTGCTCCGTAGCGTCGGGCGATAGAGAGGGTTTCGTCGGTGCTTCCGCCGTCAGCTACGATGATCTCAAATGAAGGGGTCGGTGGAGTGAGCAGGCGGGTTAGCGTCCGACCGAGAAACCGGGCCTCGTTCAGTGTCGGGATGATCACGGAGCACCAGGGTTTCTTCGTCATTGCGGCGGGTATCGGCACGTTCGCTGCGGGAGTCATCCGCCGGGGCAGATTTCGATCGGGTAGGGAAATAATGGACCGCCGCCGCACCGAGTCCGATAAGCAACAGCCACCAGTCCATGATACCGGTATCGGTACGGGTGAACAGCACTTCGACGATCTTGGTGCCGAGCAGTAGGCCGAAAGCCCCGTAGACGATTACCTGTTTTAAGTCCTGTGTCACACGCGCTGTAATTACCCCTACTCAAAACGGAATACGGTCGTTGAGTTGAACGTATCGCCGACTTTCAGAACCGTTGTCGGAAATCCGTCGTGATTGGGGGAGTCCGGAAAATGTTGGGTTTCCAAACAGATGCCACCGTGCCGGGGCGTTGGCGTGTTGCCCCGCATTTTGTACTTCCCGGTGTGGAAGTTGGTGGTGAAAACCTGCAAGCCGGGTTCGGTCGTCCAGCAGCGTAATTTGCGCCCCGAATGGGGATCCATAACGAGGGCTACTTCCCGCAGGCTGCCATCGTGGTTACTGATGACGAAGTTATGGTCGAAGCCGCCCGCCGCCTCCACCTGGGGGTGGTCGGCGTCGATCGCTTCGCCGACCCGCTTCGGACTGCGCAGGTCGAAGGGGGTATTGCGTACGTCCGGTAGTTCACCGGTTGGAATTTGCTTGTCGTTCACCGGGGTGAAGCGATCGGCGTCTACCTGTAGGATGTAGTCGAGAACGGTTTCTCCCCCTCCCAGATTGAAATAGGTATGGTTGGTGAGGTT
>JBASAV010000504.1:0-3917 GCA_049650785.1 Lewinella sp.
CGGTAAAGATCGGCTGGACACCCGGGCGAACCACGTAAGGTTCACCGTCGGGGCCGGTGAGGATTTCGCCGTTCTTATCCAGGGTATACTCCGGGCCACTGAACTGAGCGAAGTCCGTGAATGCCATACCACCGTCAATAAAGAAGTTAAGATCACTGAAGAGGAACTTCGACTTGATCAGGGCCAGTTGCTCCGGTCCGGTGAAGGGAATACGGAGTTCCAGGTTGGAGACCAGCACCTTACTGCCCAGCAACTCGTTGACGTTCCGGCCATTGTTTTCCAGGGTATTAATGGCATCGCTGGCGTTCAGACCACGCATGTACCAGGGACTACCCACGTAGAGCGGGTAGAGGTCCTGCCCGCCCTGGCCGTAGCGACCGAAGTGCAGGGCCCGGAAAGCGAGGGCACCCTTACCGAACCAGATGTACTGGCGGTAATCGGTATTCAACGCGGTGAAGTCGAAGCTACCGGCGTACTGATCGACGCCGATGCGGAACCGATGGCCTTTGATGGGCGCCGTGAGGCCGAAGCTCGCGTTATCCCCCACCAGCGCTACCCCACCGTTGTAGAGGTTGAAGGTCTCCTGCTCCAGATCTTCCCGGCGTTCGGGTTGGGCGTTCACCTGGATGGGGAATCCGGTATTGGGATTGAAGTAGCGGGCGTACTCGTCTACGCGGTTATTGTAGATGGCACCACTCAGGCTACCCTCCAGGCGCAGATTGGTATTGAAGGCGTAGGAGGCGAATCCACCCACCTGGTTCTGGTAGAGCCGGCTGATGATGTAGGGGGCATTGATCAGTTCGATCTGCTGCTCGTCGTTGTACTGCAGGGTATCCAGGAAGGGCTGCATCGTGGCGAAGTTGCGAAATGGTACCCGGCTTAGGCTGAAGCCGTAGTTCACGCGCGTCTTCTTGTTCAGCCAGGCCACGCTACCGCCGAAGTCGGTGATCTCCCCGTTCAGGCTCAGCGAGGTCATGAGCTGGTTATTACCCAGGATATCACTGAAGAGCAGCTGCACCCCACCGGCCAGTCCGGTGGTCGTACCGAATACCTGGTTGGAACCAACGCCCGCCCCGGCACCACCGCTGGCGTAGTCGAGTTTGAACTGGGGACGGTAGGGTTGGGAGACGATCTGGTCGCTGGTGATGACGTCCTGCTTATCCATATTGGACAGCAGTTCGTCCACTTTCAGACTGGCGCGGGGATTGAGCCGTGGTAAGGTGGCAGGCGTCAGGTCCACGGAGTCCGCTGGCGTCTCAATGGCTTCCATTGCATCGACCTGGGTACCGAAGATCTTGTACTCCTTCTGGTTGAAGTAAGTGTAGACCAGCCGATTATTACGGCGATCCATCGACATGGCCGGCGCGTAATGCGTGATGCCCGAAACACCGGTGATCAGGTCGGTCATCTGCTCGGCAACACCCGTGGCGGGGTCGAAGCGGTAGATGTTCCGGAAGCCGTCACGGTTACTCAGGAAGTACACCTTTCCGTCCTGCCCCTCGATGGGGTTCAGGTTATCGGCACCGGGGAAGACATCCAGCTCGCGGCTCTCGCGGCTCTCCACGTCGAGGGCGGCGAGGTTGAAGCGCAGGGCGCCGTAGGGACGCTCCTTCAGCTGCATGCCCCGGGCATCGGTGCTGTAGTAGATCGTTTGCCCGTCGGCCGACCAGCTGGGGTGGATTTCGCTGTACACGTCGTTCGTTAGTTGGGTCACGCGACCACTACGCTCGTCAATGGAGTATAGGTCAGACTGCCCCTGCTTCAGGCCGGCAACAACGATGGAGCGGCCGTCGGGGGACCAGCTGGGGAAGGTGAAGGCGGGAAGATCCGTCGGACGGATCTCTCGGGTAGCCTTTCCATTTTCGACGTCGGCGATGATCAGCACGTTCTGACCTTTACTGACGGCGGTGTAGGCGAATTGCTTGCTATCGGGGCTCCAGGTACCACTTGTTTCGATGTAGCTGATCTCGTCGACGTGCGTACCCACGGTGCGGGTACGGATCTTGCGGATCTGCTCACCGGTCTTGGCATCGGCCAGGAAAAGGTCGATGCTGAAGAGATCTTGCTCCGACAGATAGATCATGTACTTACCATTGGGGCTGATCTCCGGGGCGATATTGATCCGGCCGCCTTCCTTATCGCCACCGACCAGGAGGTCACCAACGAAGCGGTCTTCCTTGGCGTCGCCGATCTGGTCGCCGTAGGTCCGCCGCAGGGCATCCTCCCAGAGCTTGCTGAAGTCGTCGAATTCGTAACCCAGGACGATCTTGGTAGCGCGCTCGATACCCCACTTCGCCGTGGCGCGGAAGTATGGGTTGATGACGTCGTCCCCCTGCAGGCCGGTCACGAATGACCAGAACGCCTGTCCGTAGCGATAGGGAAAGTAGCGGCCGCTGCTCAGGTCCTTGAGGCTGGGCACGTCGTCGTTGAGGACGGCGTCGCGCATCCACATGGCCGTGAAGGGATCGACGGAGCCGATACTGAGATATTCGGCGAGACCCTCGACCATCCAGAGGGGCAGGTTGCCCAGGTTCTTGAGGTTGGTGCTGTCGCCCCGGATCACCATATCGTACTGAAAGGCGTGCACGAGCTCGTGGCCGAGTACGTGGTGGGTCTGCGCGTTGGTGTGCGCTACGGGCAGTACGACCCGGTTTTTGAAGGCTTCCGTAACCCCGCCCGTACCGGTCCCGATCTGGCCGCTGATGGCATTGGTCTGCTGAAAATCCGCGTGGTTGGCGTAGATCAGCATCGGGTTTTTGAAATCAATGGTATCCCGCAGGACCAGTTGGTGGACCCGGTACCATTCTTCACTGTCATTCAGGAAATTCTTCAGCCACTCCTCGTTTTCGATGTAGGTATACATCTCGAAGTGGGGCGACTGGTATACGTCGTAGTCGAAATTCTCGTAGTTCGGTTTATTCTGGCCGAAGGAGTTGAAACCCTGGGCGAAAGTCGCGAGCGGCAGAGTAAGCAGCGCAAGCAGGAAAATGTTATTAATCGTCTTCATATTTAGGCAGTCTTTGGGAAGATCTTTCACTTATAGAACACCCGCAAGACGGGTCTACCCCTATGCTTCGCTTGTCAGAAGAGCTTAACGAAACGTTATTGTTAGGGCGACGGCGCGCAGGATCGGAGCTGATCGCGCGTGAAAACTTCACGGGAACTCAACCAACATCCATTTTTACCCAATAGATTTGCTTTGACCGGTCGACGTTTTGAATTGCCCCCTGACAACAAAACAATATTTGCTGATCCAAATCCTCGCAGGTACTTAGCTATCCTATCTAAAGCAGTACATTTTTCCTGCGCGCCGCCGCCCCGGAGTTGTATACGTATACTTTATGTTAGGTTATAAACCAGGGTGCCCATCTGCCGTTGGAGTCCCCAATGAGTGAGCACAACTTCGCCTACCCCGACCGCTACCTGCCCATCGCCGAGCACGGCATCATTGGAAACCTACACACCACCGCGCTGGTCAGCGTGACCGGAAGTATCGATTTTCTGTGTCTTCCCCGTTTTGATTCCCCGACGGTCTTCGCTCGTATACTGGATGCGGATATCGGGGGCTTCTTTGCCTTCGAGTGTGTAGCGGAGGATACCCAGCACAAGCAACTCTACCTGCCGGGTACCAATATCCTGATCACCCGCTTCCTGAGCGAGGACGGTATTGCCGAGTTAACCGACTTCATGCCCATCGTCAGCGAGGAGCGGGATTTTGCCATTTTCCGCCGCCTGAAGGGGGTTTACGGGCAGCACACCGTCCGGATCAAAATAGCCCCCCGCTACAGCTACGGAAAATCGGAGTGCCAGATCGAGAAAAACCCCAACGGCCGCGGCTACCTGCTCCGCGATCCCAACGGGGAACAGCCTACGATGCACCTGATCTGCGATATGGATATGGACATCGAGGATAATGC
>JBASAV010000505.1:0-11774 GCA_049650785.1 Lewinella sp.
GTCCAGGGATTGGCCATTACGGCTGGAACACTGTTGATCTACCGCTACGGAGTAGGGGAGGGATACAGCGAGAATATGGTCAGAACCCTGGTCTTCACCGTGCTGATTTCGGCCAATGTCTTTCTTACCCTGGTGAATCGCTCCTTCTACTATTCCATCTTCACCACCGTCCGTTACCGGAACCAGCTGGTCCCACTCATCATCTCCATTACGCTCCTCACCACGGCCGTGCTCCTATACGTTGATCCGGTCACGCGCTTTTTTGAGTTTACCTCACCAAGCCTTCCGCAGTTGTCGATAGGTATTGTGGCCGGCTTCAGCTCCGTGATCTGGTTTGAAGGGGTCAAGTATTGGAAGCGAATGTCGCAGTTGACCTAAAATGAGTGGGAGTTGCATAAAATTGGAGTTTCTCGGATGCGTTGAACAACGGAGCATTATTAATTTACTCGCAACGGTTCGTTTTGTATGCGAGTCGTACAGTTTGATCCGGCACACTCCGAAAACAACCACACAGGTCAAACAGGGGGCGGGACGACTTCGAAGATGATCTGCAGTATCCCATTGCGCTGGAGTATATCTCAGAAACAATCATCACGCGCGCCTAGCAGGTTTCTGCCCCCGTGCAGGTTCCGGTCCGATCAGCGGCCGAATATCGAAGTATTGTGAATGAGCCTACCGGGAAGAGGATCCTACAAAACGATACTTAACATAAGATTAATTACAGGTGAAAGCCAAAGCACCGTAACCCTACCCATAACCGCTACCACCTAAACGGAAAGTTCCGGCTGTTGTAGCCCCCCCCTTTTACCGGCGCCATCCGCACTCACCCGGAATATCGGCTAAACCAAACCGATGTATGGATAAGCGGACACGGCAGGGTACCCCTCACCTTTGCCTCATCAAAACAACTGATGATGAAAGCAATGAGAATAAGCGAATACGGCGGCCTGGATGTCTTGCTACTCAACGAGGTGCCCCGGCCCGCCCCGGCCGCGGACGAGATTCTGATACGCCTGTACGCCAGCGGCGTGAACCTGGTAGACTGCGTCATCCGCGAAGGCGGCAACGAGGTGCTGAAGCCCATGATCCAGCTGCCGATGACGCTGGGATGCGACGCGGCGGGGGTGATAGAGGAGATCGGCAGCGCGGTCACGGCCTTCCAGCCGGGCGACGCGGTGTACGGCATCCCCAATTTTCCGGGCAACGGCAGCTACGCGCAGTTTATGGCGGCGAAGGCCAGTCAGTTCGCCCGGAAACCCGTCCGCATCGACTATGGGGAAGCCTCGGCTATCCCACTGGCGGGCCTGACGGCCTGGACGGGGCTCTTCGCCGACGGGAAGCTGGAGTCCGGGCAGCGGCTGCTGATCAACGGAGCGGCCGGCGGCGTTGGCAGCTTCGCGGTGCAGTTCGCCAAGGCCCGCGGAGCCTACGTGATCGGTACCGCCTCGGCCGGTAACCACGCCTACCTGCGGGAGCTCGGCGCCGACGAAGTCCTCGACTACCGACAGCCGAATTACGCCGATGGCCTGGATGCGGTAGACGTGGTGTTTGACGCCTCCCCCGTACGCAGCGACGACAGCCGGCGAGCACTCATCCGGATCCTGAAACCGGGTGGGATCCTGGTCAGTTCCCAGGTCGATTTCCCCTACAGCGCGGCCGTGCAGCAGGACCTGGAAAACAAGCGGGCCGCCGGCGAGTTAGTATTCGTGCAGTTCAACGGCGACTGGCTCCGTGAGATCGCCGAACTCGTCGATGCGGGACAGGTGAAGGTTTCCATCAGCAAAACCTATCCGTTGGAACAGGCCGCCGCGGCCCAGCGGGAGGTCGAGACCGGTCACGTACGGGGCAAGCTTGTGCTGGACATAAACCACGAAGGGTAAGTGCCATGAGACGTTTCGAATCGATCGGTGAATTTTACCGGTTCCGGGACCAGCCGCCGCCCCGCCACCCGCTCATTAGCGTGCTGGACGTCGGAAAGGTCACCCACCTGCACCCCGACGAGCCGGAAAGCCTCACCTTCGATTTCTACAGCATCGGAATCAAACGGGTGGCCAACGTGCGCATGCGGTACGGACAGGAACCCTACGGCCAGGGCGCGGGGATCATGTCGTTCGTGGCGCCCGGGCAGGTGATCCGGTTGGCGATAGACCGTGCCCAAGAGATCCGGCAATCGGGGTGGGTGATTTACGTCCACCCCGACCTGCTCTGGGGTACCCCGCTGGCCGAGACCATCCGGCAGTACGATTACTGGGACTACGCGGCCAACGAAGCCTTGCACGTATCCGACAAGGAGGAAGAGCGCATAAATGAGCTGGTCCGATCCATTCGGGAGGAAAGCGAGGCGACGGGAGATCGCTTCAGCAGCAAGATCCTTCTCTCCGAGTTCGGAAGTTTACTGAGCTACGCCGAGCGCTTCTACCACCGGCAGTTCGTTAGCTCCGAACGCACCGACCCCGCCGTACTGACCCGCTTGGAAGCCCTGCTGCGGAACTACTTTGCCGACGGGAATCTGGTCGCCCGGGGTCTGCCGACGGTGAAGTACGTTTCCGGGGAGCTGCACTTGTCTCCCAAGTACCTCAGCGGCTTGCTTACCGCACTGACGGGCCACAGCACCCAACAGCATATCCACCACACCCTCATCGAGCGCGCGAAGGAGAAGCTGTCGACAACCGATCGTTCGGTCAGCGAGATCGCCTACGAACTGGGCTTCGAGCACCTGCAGTCGTTTAGCAAGCTGTTCAAGAAAAAGACGCAGCTGTCTCCCTCGGAGTTCCGGCAGCCTTTCCGGTGACGCCGTATCTGTTACGATTCCGCTAAGGTGTGCTTGCTGCCCCGCCCGGCACGTTTTCACCACCCCACCGTTGTCAAAACGTGAGGTGTACCCCTCACAGCACCGTTCCTGGAATCGAAACACTTTGAAAACAACCATCGGAGACTGTATTCAAAAGTGCGTCGGACACTCCAGCAACTACATAGGATAGATCACTTTTAAGGGACCGAGCACCGTGACGGTGGCAAACAAACAAAGCCATCCAACGAAGACCCATCGGCAACCCCCCTCCGCCGGGCGCACGACCAACCACGCTACCCACCCCAACCCTCCGGTAACTTCCAATCCTGCAGCTCCGGCTTCGGGATGCGCCGCTTCGCCGGATCGTCCTCGTCCCCCAGCGGGGTGGCGCAGAACGCCAGCCGGTCGTCGGTCCTGGTGTCCAGCAGCACCAGTTGGTCTTCGTTGATCTGTACGATATCGTATACCAGGTGAAAGTCCTGTCCCTCGCGGTAGCGGGAGTGGAGCCGCGATTTGCCGAGGAAGTAGTCGACGGACAGGGTAAGCTCCTGCGCGGTAGTGTCGGTGCGGTAGCGGCCCATGAGGTAGCGCGCTTTGTCTTCGTCAGGACCGTAATCCAACTGGAAAGTACCGTCGGGGGTCAGCAGCAGGCGACGATCCGTGCCCTCCTCCTGCCAGTGGTAGGCCTGTAGCAGGCTGTCGGCCTGGGCCGGCAGGGCGAAGGCGAGCGCGAAGAACAACAGCAGAAGGAGCGGACGCATGGGATAGGGATTCGGAAGGTAGACGGTGACGGCAACGCCTGGTTACCGGTGACCAATAGTTTAACGTTAATTTGACGTACGGCGTTGGCTGTTCCTGAAAACGCAATTTGCCTGCGCCGCGGCGCCCACATCTCCTTCTAGACACTTTCATTTACCAGAAGCACCGAATTATATTCGGAAACGCCCACTATCCACTTCTACTGACCGCCGAAAAAGGAGGTCGATAGGGTTCTCCGCAACACGAAATTCGATCCAGCGTTCTGATTATGGAGAACCCCGCGCGCCATTTGCGCGTACATTTGCGATATACTCCCTACTCAAAGATCAACCCTATGGGCAACGAAGCCTACGATAAGCTCTGGAAATTAATTGGCCTCCGCTACAAGAGCCATCCCTGGCACGGGATCGACATCGGTAGCCGTGCACCGGACGTGGTAAGCGCCTTCATTGAGGTCATTCCCTCGGATACGGTGAAGTACGAAGTGGATAAGAAGTCAGGCTACCTCATCATCGACCGGCCGCAGAAGTTCTCCAATATCGTACCGGCTATGTACGGCTTCATCCCGCAGACCTACTGTAAGGAACGCGTCGCCGATTACTGTATGGAACAGACGCAGCGTAAGGATATTCACGGCGACGACGACCCGCTCGACATCTGCGTGCTCACGGAGCGCGAAGTCACCCACGGTAACATCATCGTGAAGGCGAAGCCCATCGGCGGCTTCCGTATGCTGGACGGGGGCGAGGCCGACGATAAGATCATCGCCGTACTCGACAACGATGAAGTATACGGTAGCTGGAATGACATCGACGACATTCCACAACCCATCCTCAACCGCCTGCGCCATTACTTCCTGACCTATAAGCAGCTCCCGGGTACGGATATGAAGTGCGAGATCACGCATACCTACAATCGGGCCGAGGCCCAGGAGGTCGTCCGCCGCAGCCAGGAAGACTACGCCGCGGCCTACGGTAACCTCGAAGAGGTGATGAGCGCCACCCTGATGGAGGCCCTGAATTTCGGGCAGCGGCAGCGGGGGATTTTAGATAGTCTTTAACAAATCCCCCACTAACGTTTCGCAACGGTTTCGGCGTCTGACTGCTTATCAACAAACCTTGATAAGCATGCGCCAATTGCCCCTGTTACTTTTAGTGCTGGCCGCGGTCAGCAGCTGTTCCAAAGAGGAGGATTTCGAATTCCGTCCGGAATGCGGAGCCCCGATCCGGATCGTCGATGCCCTCGTGGAGATCGAAACCGACGACTACCGCCTGCTTGATCTGAGCGTCGACGATAGGTGCCTGTCGGTGCGTATCTCGGCTACGGGTTGCAGTGCTGCCAACTTCGCTATGGATCTGCTTACGCGGGGAGAGGTAAAGGAAAGCTCGCCGACTCAGACCTCCGCCCGTCTGATCTTCGACGACGGCGTGCCGGCGGGCGACGTAACCTGCCAGGCCGAGGTAGAACAGACGTTCTCCTTCGATCTGGCGGCCTACCTCACCGATGGTGCCCTGCCCACCAACTTTACCCTGACCGGGCTGGATACGACCCTGCTCATCCAGTAGGAAGGTCGTGTAGGGTTTTGCCCCACTGCACGGGAACCGGTCGAAGTATGCTATAAAGGGTACTTGGTAAGGAAAAGAAGTCGTTGGTTATCAACCAGTTCTTTTCCTTACGCTATGCGACTTGCAGTCCTCCTCTCCGTTTTCCTCTCTTACGCGGCCACGCTATCCGGGCAGCAACTGTACTTTCCCCCCGTGACCGGTTCGGAATGGCGCCAACGTTCCGCGACCGAACTGGGCTACGATACGGAGGCCATCGACCGTCTCTACAACTACCTGGAGCAGGTCAATTCGAAAGCATTCCTTTTGCTTGAGGACGGGGAGATCGTTCTGGAGCACTACATGAACGGTTTCGGTCCGGATAGCCTCCATTACTGGGCGAGCGCGGGAAAGACCCTGCTCTCCGCGGCGGTGGGAATAGCCGCAGCAGCTGATGACATCGACCTCAACGCATCCTCGAGCGATTACCTGGGTACGGGTTGGACGAGCTGCGAAGCCAACGAAGAGGCACGCATCACCGTACTCGATCAGCTGCGTATGACGACCGGAATGGATGATACCGGCACGCTAGGATGCACGGACGTCGAGTGCCTGCGCTGTGTAGCGGAACCTGGTGCACGCTGGGCCTATCACAATGCACCCTATACCCTGCTTCACGACGTGATCGAAGCGGCCACCGGCCAGACGCCGACGCAATACATCCGCAGGCACTTCCGTAACGCCACGGGTATAGCCGGAGCCTATCTTCCCCTCGGCGACGATTTAAGGGTGTTCTTCAGTACCCCGCGCGTAATGGCCCGCTTCGGCCTGTTGCTGCTAGCTAAGGGAAGGTGGAGCAATACCCAGCTCGTCCCGGCCGATTACGTGAGCCGGATGTCTACGACCTCCCAACCGCATAACCAATCCTACGGCTTGCTTACCTGGCTCAACGGCCAGCCAACGCATATGCTCAACGGCTCCCGCGAGGTCTTCGAGGGTCCCCTGTTAGCGGATGCTCCTTCGGACGCTTACTTCGCGGCCGGCGCCAACGGACAGTTTCTGAATGTCGTCCCGAGTCGGGGCCTGGTCTGGTTGCGATTAGGCGACGAACCTTCGGCCGGGACCGGAGAATACGTAGGAGCGGATTTCAACAATGAGATATGGAAGCGGGTGAACGGCGTGCTAGGAGATAGCCCCACGGCGGTCCTTGCCCCCGTAGAGGTAACCACGGCCGCGGTTTATCCTAATCCCGCCCGGGGAACCGTGAACGTTCGATCACCCGAGCCCATGCACTCCCTCGAACTGTTCGACTTCACCGGAAGGCGGATTCGGTATCTTCCGGTGGGTGGCAAACTTGCCGAGCTGCCGGTCGCCGGCGAGTCTGCCGGTATTTACCTTTTAGTGATCCATTACCGGTCCGGCCGAATGGCTCAGGCGAAGGTCAGTCTCTACTAGGACCAAAATTTTCCATATTCTTCCGGGTACCTGCAAGCACGGACCGGCGATTGCTGTTGGAGGAAGCAAATTACCCCGGCTGATGATCAAACTTCCCCTGCTTTCCCTTTTCTTCCTGGCCTTGGTCCGTACGGCTGGTTGTGACAAGAATGAGGCCCTGCCAGCGGCGTCCCAGGTTTCCGACTGCGGTGTGCTCATCCAGGTACGTGATCCCATGCCCCGCCTGACCTCCGATGATTATCAGATTGTGGGGGCAACCGCGGAGGGCTTGTGTCTTTCGGTGACTATCTCCGCCACCGGCTGCAGTAGCGATGCCTGGCGGGTAGCGCTGCACACGTCGGGTCGCATCGAAGATAGTAGCCCGGCGCAAGGGGATGCCCTGCTGGTCTTCGACGACGGGGTAGGGGAGAACGAGATGACCTGCCAGGCCATCATCGAAGAGACCTATCAGTTCGATCTTTCTCCCTACCTGGCCGGGTCCGCGCCCTCGGTACTGACACTTACGGGGACCGACACGACCGTAGAAATCGCGGACCAGTAAAATGTTAAAGGGACCCTATACGTCCCGTATCGTCGTTGGATAAGGAACACCTACTTCGCCAACATGAAATCGTTTTACCTTTTTCTGCCTGCCCTGCTGGTGGCCGGCCTCCTTTCCGCCCAGAATACCAAGGGCTTCTTCGTCAACTTTAACGGGAGTGCTTCGGGCCTGAAGTACGAGAATACGGCGGTTGCCGACGCGGTTCTGGGCTACGGCTACGACTTCCGTTTGGGCATTGGCATCAGTCCGGCATCCACCTTTTTTCTGGGCACCTCCCGCATCCAGGTCATGGAAAAGCCGGAGTCGGTCTTTGCGGAGGAATACGCTATCGCGGAATACGAGCTGGGCACGCGCTACTATTTTGGGGGCGGCGGAGCGCGGGTAAAGGCCTTTCTCGAAATCATGGGTCAGTACGTCAAGTCCGAACCATTTCCAGGGGCTGACGCCCGCGGAGCCGGAGTCGGACTGGCCCCGGGGCTGCTCTTCTTTCTGAGCGAACGCGTGGCCATCGATACCCGACTGCGGGTGAGCGGCGCGTACATGTACGACGTCCGGGATACGGAGTTGGACCTCCGGGTACCGGAAGACAGCTATACCTATACCACCGCGCGACTGAACGTGGGCCTCACCTTTTATCCCTCCGTGCGCCGGTCGCGCTACTCCTTCGAGCGGGGTGGGGGACACCTCTAGCCATCACCTAAAGCAGCTAAACTTCCCCCGCGTAGGGTCGGTTTTGACACCAAAACGGACCCTATGCAACTCAACAAAGCGGCTGAAGACAAGGCCGTCCAACTCATCGACGCCAACCAGTACGTTAAGGACAGTGACTGGAGTGACGCCCAGTCCACTACCGATGACGAGAACGACTTCCTGGACCAGCACGGTTGGGACGAGTACGCCGAGTGGCACCTGGGTATCCACGACGAGGAGAGTGAGGAGACCAAGGGCCGCTTCGGATTCCCCTTTGGCGATTTCCGCCGGGTGCATCATTCCGGCCTGATTGCCATCAAGCAACGCGCCGCCCAGCAGAAGTATACCGACATCGAGGAAGCCGCGGACCGACTCCTCCAGCGTTTCGAGGAGGCCATATAGCAATATAAACAATGTGATTAATCTTCCCGTTGGTCAGTGGAAAACACGATCATGCCAACCGGAAGACTACTCTTTTTTGCCTTGCTATCCGCCTTTTTACTGACCGCCTGCCAGGAAGACCCCGCCGTCGACCTAAGCGGACAGGAGGTCGAATTCCGCAAGGCCTTCCCGGACTTCATCCCCCTGCCGGATGGTTTTCAGCCCGAAGGCATCGTAGCCGGAACGGGTAATGACTTCTACGTTGGATCCCTGGCCGATGGCTCTATCTACCGCGGTGATTTCCGCACGGGGGAGGGGGAAGTGATCTTCACGCCCGACGGGGGAGGCATTTCGGTAGGCCTGGCCTTCGACCCCGCTACGAAGTACCTCTACGTAGCCGGTGGCGCTACCGGTGGCGCCTACGTACTGGACACCCGGTCGCTGGAGGTAGTCGAAACTTACGATTTTGATGGCAGCTTCGTTAATGACGTGGCCATCACCAAGGACGGTGCTTACTTCACCGAGTCATTCGCTCCGAACCTGTACGTGGCCGAACTGGACCGCCGCGGGGAACCCACCGGTCAAACCGAGACCCTTACCCTCGGGGGGGATTTCGACTTCCAGCCCGGCGGCTTCAATGCCAACGGTATCGAGGTCACGCCGAACGGCAAACAACTGATCGTTGTCAACAGCACCTTCGGAACGCTCTACCTGGTCGACCCCGAAACCGCGGTGGCCGAGCAGATCGATCTTGGCGGGGAAACGGTCGTCAATGGCGACGGTATACTGCTGATCGGTAAGACGCTCTACGTGGTGCAGAATTCCTTTAACCAGATTGCCGAGGTGGAGCTCTCCGCCGATTATCTGAGCGGGACCATCACGGACATCATTACCGACGAAGACTTCCGCGTACCGACCACCGTGACCCGTAAGGGAAGCACGCTCTACGCCGTAAACGCCCGCTTTGGCACACCTCCCGGCCCCGACGTCGATTACGAGGTGGTAGGGGTCCGCCGGTAAGCCATCCGACCGGTCCGATCAACCTGCGGCCAGGTTACGTGTTTATGCTTAAAGTATTGCACTAATCGGCGACCCGCAGTGTTTCTTTGCATTATCGGTCGCGCCCAGCTTATACCAATCTTGATGAATATGCACCTTAGTCCCGCCGAGCGCGAGGAATTTTTGTACCTGAACAACCGTCTGTCCACCTTTGCTGGGCTGGCCCCCGACCGTGTGGAGGACGCCTATACCGATCCCGAGCTTATCGAACGCTTCGTTCGGGAAGCCGGCGAAGACCTGACCGAGCACCAAAAGCAGGCGGTCCGAAATTTCGTAGGGTACAAGAAGGGGCGATTTTATCTGGTAAAGCAATACAAAAAGTACGCCGTGCTGATTCAGCAGAACCGGCTGTACGGCGTGGTGGGTGTTGATCAGGCTCCGGCCGAGATGGTCCCCGATAACCTGCCAGTATACATGGAAGCGGCCCTGCTTCCCTTCAACGACACGATCGTGATGACCTCCTCCGCCGTTTGCGAGAATGGCAGCGTCTCCCGTTCGGATATCGAATACGAATTTAAACAGATCAAAGACGTGCGCGGCATTACCGAAACCCTCGACCCTCAGACCCTGGAAGAGCAGAGCTCCCCGGCCGCCCAGGCCGCCGAACAGGAACTCCGGCAATACCTGCGCACCGCAGCTACCCGGGATAAGCATTCCTCCGATATTAAGAAAATCCTGGACTCCTTCCCCGAGCTGCACGACGTATACATGCAGATGTATTCCAAGATCACCGCCCGGACCATCAAGAAGGACCTGAAGGCCTGTGGGGTACGCGAACGTCACTTCGCCGTTTACAATAATTCCGTCGTCGCCGTAGCCCCCACCCGGGGGGAGTTGCTCGAGCAACTGAGCGACCTGAGTTTTGACGGTATGATGGGACAATGTGCCCTATTCCGGCTCTAAGCCAAGCTCTCCCTTTGTTAAATAAATTCACCATTTGCACTTGCTTTAGAGCATTGTGTAGGTACCAGCACGTACTTTAGTGGTCTGTTTTCAGCTAATCAGGCGTATGCCAAACAAACAGCTGGAACGACGGCTTTAATATGTGCATGGTGTTGACAAAATGGTTTTCGCCCAGTATTCTTCGGTGTCTCGCAATTAGTGCTGGGCTTCTCCTTTCTACAGGGATCGTCAATGGCCAGCCCCTATCAACTGATGCAGGTATAAAAGTCAGCGGGCATGCCCTTTTAGCAGGTCAGCTCGGCTCCCTGTACCAGAAGCCATACACTTTTAGAAAAGCGGTCAGTCCGAAGGACCTGAACTTTGCGGTGGAGTACATCGACGGGGGCAGTCAGCTCGACGGAAATACTTGTATTAGTTGGCCGGCCGAGGCGAAGGAAGCCTTCCGACATGCTACCGCTATCTGGTCGGACGTCCTACAGAACCGGCAAACGCTGAATGTGCAGGCATGTCTCTCGGCAAGTCTGCCGGCAGGAGCGGTGGGTGAATCCAGCTATACCCTTTATCCGGTACCCGACTACCTCGGGTCCGGTACTATCACCTGGCTTCCACAAGCACTCAACGAGCACATCTTTCGCAGGGAGGTTTCGACGGAAGTGACCCCCGACATCCAGATAATTGTAAATGGTAATTTAGATTTCTATTACGGCACGGATGCCAATCCTCCCCCGACGCAGGTAGATCTCGTGACCGTCGTTGCCCACGAATTAGGTCACGGCCTGGGCATGACGGAGAGCGGGCGCCTGGATGACGGAGACCCAACAAACGGCACCGAATGTGATGGAGAGGTCGGTACGGGATGCATCGGGTATCAACTGGACGAAGGCATCGGCAACCCGTATTATCCCACGGCCTTCGACCTCTACGTGAATGCTGGTATCGACGGTGCCCCCCTGTATCTGGAGCGCCCGAATCCGGGGCAAAGGCTAGCTAACCTGCTCACCGGTTCGGAAGGGGACCTCATCTTCGACGAAGCCAACCAGAACGACGGCACCCCGGAGCGGAACCAGTTTGTATTGTACACGCCGTCGACCTTCAGTGCCGAGAAGTCCTACAACCACCTGACCGGCCCGGACCAACTAATGTACCACACCATCGCGCCGGGTACGGCCATTCACGATGTCGGTGCGGCCCGGAGCATCATGCGGGAACTCGGCTGGCCGGCCGCGGAGCCTAACGTATTACCCGTTGAGCTGACACAGTTTACCGCCGAACGCCAGGAGGCGGGAGTCCTCCTGAACTGGCAAACCGACCGGGAAACGGAGAATGCCGGCTTCACGGTGGAAGCCCGCCGGGGCACGGGTGAATTCGAATCCATAGCCTGGATACCCGGTAGCGGAACGACCGCCGACCCCCAATCTTACACCTACTTCGACGCCGAACCTACCCCGGGCGTAAACTACTACCGCCTCCGGCAGACTAATTTTGATCAGACCGAGGAATACAGTCACGTGGTAGGCATCCGGATCACCGCGGAAGATGCGCCGTCCATGCTCTATCCGAATCCGGTAACGGGCGGCGAGGTGTACCTGGACTATACCAGTACCCGGTCGGCCGACCTGCTAACCCGGTGGTACGACCGCACCGGTCAACTGGT